>CALLVY010000161.1 GCA_938015925.1 uncultured Saprospiraceae bacterium | reverse complement strand
GAAAACGGATTGGAGTTGGAATATCTTGATGTCCGATCTCGACAATGATTCCTGGAAAGATATTTTTGTCACCAATGGCAATCGAAAAGATTTGATGGACAATGATTTTCAAATTGCGTTCAAAAAAAGAAGCAAAGAACTTTCTGGAAAATTTACCGATCAGGAAAGAGAAGAATGGTTGGAAAAAATACCGGATCATCCGCTACAAAATATCTTGCTTCGCAATGATGGCCAATTGCATTTTGATCGATACAATAAAAAATGGGGCTTGGATGAAAAAACGTTTTCCAATGGTGCCATCCTCTCTGATCTCGATGGCGATGGCGACCTCGATATAGTCATCAACAACATCGACGAAGAAGCTTTCATTTATCAAAACAATGCAGAGTCTACAGAGCAAAATAATTACTTACAAATCCTACTCGAAGGAGATGGAAAAAACAAAATGGCGCTCAATACAAAAGTAAGTCTCTACGCCAACGGAACTCAACAATACCAGGAACTAACTCATACCCGTGGATACCAATCTGCTTGTGATAATATCCTACATTTTGGCTTAGGTAAAAGCAACAAAATCGATAGTGTAGTTATCCATTGGTTGGATGGAAAAAAGCAAGTTTTACAAAATGTAAAAGTCAATCAAAAGCTTCGTGTAAAAAAAGAAAACACGCAATCGTCTAAATACTCTTTAGCAGGAAGCTACACTCCCCTCTTTCAGGAGGCAGGTCAAGAATTAAATCTTTCTTTTCAACATCAGGAAAATCCGTATGATGACTTTAAAAAAGAATTATTACTTCCTCATAAAAATTCTCAGCACGGACCACACATGGCCGTAGCAGATGTCAACAAAGATGGCCTAGAAGATTTATTCATTGGTGGTGCCAAAGACCAAGCTGCTGCTTTATTTTTACAAAATACAAATGGCACTTTCCGTCCAAGCAATCAAGCGACCTGGACAAAAGATCAATCTTCAGAAGATATCAATGCACTTTTCTTTGATGCAGATCAAGATGGGGATCAAGATCTTTATGTCGTTAGTGGTGGCAATGAATATCCTGAATTGCATCCGGCTTTACAAGACCGTTTATACATCAATGATGGGAAAGGAAATTTTAGTAAAAATACGAGCGCCCTTCCTAAGATTACTTCAAGTGGTTCGGTCGTTGTAGATCTCGATTTAGATCAGGATGGGGATCGGGATTTGTTTGTAGGTGCACGAATGGTTCCAGGTCGGTATCCCTTTGCTGGCAAGAGTTATCTCTTGTTGAATGAAGGTGGAAAATTTAAAGATGTCACCAGTACGGCAGCTCCTGAATTAAGAAAACCAGGGATGGTAACAACCGCAAGTGTAGCAGATATCGACGGAGATCAAAAAGAAGATTTGATTATTTCAGGAGAATGGATGCCTATTCAAATTTATAAAAACACAGGCGGTGGTTTGACGGATATTTCTCCAGATGAATTAGTTAAAGAAACCGGTTGGTGGAGTTCGCTCGCTTCTGGTGATTTTGACAAAGATGGCGACCTCGATTTTATCGCTGGCAATAATGGTTTAAACTACAAATACAAAGCTAGTGCAAAAGAACCTTTCCATGTCTATGGCCACGATTTTGACGACAATGGTCAGATTGATATTGTATTGGGTTACTTCAATCAAGGCATTTGCTATCCAGTACGTGGCAGAGAATGTTCTTCTCAACAAATGCCTTTTATCAAAGATAAATTTCCAACGTATAAAGCTTTTGCTTCTGCAAACATTACCGATGTTTATGGAGACAAACTAAAAGACGCGCATCATTTAACAGTAAGCAATTTTGCTTCTAGTTTTATTCGCAATAATGGCAATGGCCAATTTTCCGTAGAAGCATTGCCACGAGAAGCTCAGTTTTCCTGTATCAATGGAATTGTCGTAGACGACTTTAATGGAGATGGAAATTTGGATTTTGCGGGAGCAGGAAATCTATTTGTTTCCGAAGTAGAAACACCTAGAAATGATGCGGGAAAAGGCATTTGTTTATTAGGTAATGGAGATGGTACGTTCAAGGCAATCAATGCTTTGGAAAGTGGATTTTTTGCACCAGGAGATGTCAAAGATTTAAAAGCAATAAATATCAAAGGAAAAGGAAAAGGTATCGTAGTCGCCAATAATGATGATGCAGTACAGGTCTTTCTTTTAAAATAAAAATACAGTAGTAAAAAACACTTCGTAAAAAGTAAACTGGTCGCATGATTTTTACTTTTACAAAAACAGAAAACGATGGTAAACTCCCAAAAAAATAATTTCAATTCTACGCTAAAAAATGGGCTTTCAATCTTTTTAGCTTTCTTTATTTCATTTCAATTCAGCGCTTGTTCTAACGAACCTAAAACCGCTGACCCGGCCACCCAAACTGCAACAAACGAAGCATCAAACAACGGCAATACTGCGGAGATGATTCGACTCGTTGAAGAAGCTTGTGCCAAAGTAAATCCAGAACGAATTGATTATTATCTAAATCAGCAAAGAGCAGATATCTATAAAGCCAAAGCAGCCAATAGCACTCAACCGATGGAAAAAATGCAATTCCAAATTGACTACGCTAAGGAGTTGCTAAATTCAGGAAAAACAGAAGATGCTATTTTGGTTTTGCAAAAATTATTTGTAGAAATCCAAAAGACGAAAGCAAAGTTTTCTTCCCAATCCATGTTGCAATTACAGCGCATGGTCGCTATCGCTTATATGCGTTTGGGAGAACAGGAAAATTGTATTGCCAATCATAATCACCAGTCTTGTATCGTTCCGATTCAGAAGGAAGGGATACATAAAATTGATCGAGGTTCCAGAACGGCGATCAGTATTTACACCGGTATTCTAAAAGGCGCTCCTAATGATATGCAATCGCGTTGGTTGCTCAACCTGGCTTATATGACTCTGGGAGAATACCCCGATAAAGTTCCTGCCGAATGGTTGATTCCTCCCTCCAACTTTAAAAGCAGCATTGACTTTCCACGCTTTCAGAATATTGCTGGTGCAACGGGTACCGCGATCTCTGGTCTCTCTGGAGGAATTTGTATCGACGACTTCAACAAAGATGGCTTATTGGACATCATGGCCTCTTCTTGGGGCTTTACTGATCAAATAGAATTACGTATCAACAAAGGAGACGGCACCTTTGAAGATCAAACAGATAAAGCAGGGCTGACCGGCATCATCGGCGGTCTAAATATCATCCATGCGGATTATAACAACGATGGCTACCCTGATGTATTGATACTCCGCGGAGCTTGGTTGAACACAGAAGGGGGCATTCCAAATTCTCTGCTTCGCAATAATGGAGATGGCACTTTTACCGATGTTACGATCGAAGCCGGTTTGCTTTCTCACTACCCTACTCAAACGGCCACCTGGGCGGATTTCAATCTAGATGGCTGGTTGGACTTAGCGATTGGAAATGAAAAATCACCAGGAGTGGAAGCACCGCCAGAATTATTTATCAATAAAGGAGACGGAACTTTTAGCAATCAGACCTCTAGTTCAGGGCTAATGCTGGCAGCAGGTTTTACTAAAGGATTGACCAGTGGAGATTTCAATAATGATGGTTTCCCAGACTTGTATTTTTCTTCTTCTCAAAGCAGCAATAAGTTAATGATGAACAGTGGAGACCCAGACGATCTTCGCTTTATTGATGTTTCTGAATTTGCAAAAGTTCAAGAGCCTAAGGTTAGTTTTCCTTGTTGGTTTTTTGATTTCAATAATGATGGCTGGGAAGATATTTTTGTTTCTGATTATGTATCGGGCAAAGAATCACCTGCGACTCTTTTTGCCAAAAAC
>CALLVY010000160.1 GCA_938015925.1 uncultured Saprospiraceae bacterium | reverse complement strand
CTTACGAATATTACTTAGAGCGTTTAAATTAAAGACCAAGGTAATTCTACCTTTTTGCTTAGGTTAAAATTTTATTGCAACAGTGATTCTTCTGGACACTTACTTGTCCCTAGAAGGCCGGCCATCACTATGTCATTTTTTGAATGGAGCTCCCTCGTGGAGTTTACCAAACACCTATTTATTTTTCAAACCTTAAAACATCAAATCATGAATGTCAAATTTAAATTTTGCTTAACCTCAATTCTAACACTTTTTGCTTTCTTATTTTTGACCACTACCCAAGCTCAAATCTATACGCCTAGTGGCACGATTCAAGGTAGCTCCGGCTCTCTCACTAATGTTGGTATCGGAGTAAGTAATCCTGCTTCCATGCTAGGGATTCGAGGTGTCGGAAGTGCTAACTGGAATATCTATTCTTATCGACCTGCTACAACTTCAACTACTATTTCTGTTTATGCCAATTCTCAAACTCCAACCAGTGGTAGTCGCTCTGCTTATGGTGTACTTGGTAGTACCAATAGCGGAAACGGTTACACTTATGGAGTATATGGACGATCTATCAGAAAAACAGCGATAGATATTGGTCGAGCTTATGGGGTATACGGAAATGGAGGAAATGCCTCTATCAACTATGGTGTATTTGGGATTCTCTCTGGTATTCAAAGAGGTGCAGCGGTATTTGGTACTACAGCAGCATCGAACAGTAGCACCGCAATATTTAATGGCCGCTGGGCTGGTTATTTTGTAGGGAATGTAAAAATGACTACTTCCTTAATGATTGGTGGTGCGGCTTCTACGGACGTTCCTACTGGCTATTCATTAGCAGTTGATGGCAAAGCTATTGCCGAAGAAGTAAGAGTGGAAATGTCTAATTTCTGGGATGAAGTTTTTGAAGAAGATTATGACTTAATGACCATGGAAGAAAAAGAAGCTTTCACTAAAGAAAAGAAACACTTGCCTTCTTTTGCTCCGGAAAAAGAAATCGTTGAAAACGGTATCGAACTCGGATCTTCTTACGCGGATATGGCGAAAGAATTAGAGGAAGCTTATCAGTATATTTTTGAATTAAATAAAATGGTAAAAGAATTGAAAGTGGAGGTTGATAAATTAAAATAAGGAGTCTACAATCGTTCTGCAAAAAAGAATAAGACCTTATTAATTTTAAAAAAATCTCGAAACTATCTTTTATAGTTTTATCAAAAAAAACTTATTATGAAAGTGAAAATATTTAATAATATTCTTCCGCTTTCTTTTTCCTTATTGTGTCTGCTCTTTACGATAAGCAGTCTACAAGCACAAGGGATCAGAATGCATTATGAAGAAATGACCGATGCCGAAAGAGACGACCTTATGGCCGCCTACTTTACCTCCGGCGGTCCTAGTGGAACTAGTGGCCTCGTAGCAAACATTGCCAATTTCCATCAGGCCAATTTTAGTACTATTCATTTTAATAACATCAACGACGATGTGTTTTTTGCCTGGCACCGACAAGCCTCACAAGAGTTAGAAAGAGAACTAAAAAATCTTTCTGGGAATGAGTGGGTTGTTATTCCTTATTGGAATTGGAGCTTATCTCCGCTTAAGTCTGATGACCTTTGGCAATCTAACTGGATAGGGCCCTTCAATACTCCTTGGAACCTGAATCGACTCGCTAGTTCAGGAACCAATATGAACCTCGCCTCGCAAGTTGCGACAGCATTAACTCAAACTAATTTCTTCCAATTTTCTCGCTTTGATGTGGAGGGTAGTGCCATTCATGTCAATGGACATATTTGGACAGGAGGAACTATGAGTAGTGGCAATTCTCCTAAAGACCCGGCCTTCTTTTTCCACCACAATATGGTAGATAAAATTTGGGCCGATTGGTATGCTATTCACGATGATCCGAATGTCGCGGATAATTATTACGTCCAAACCAGTTTACCAAAATATCCAACGGTTGATCCCGATGATTTGAATGACCCTCGAAGTCTTGGTATTTTTTATGCCGATGCTGGTTTGGCGGTTTTAGACAAATACACAGTGAGTAATACTTTTACTGGTTCCGAAAAATTTGGGTATCAGTTTGAGATCGAATCTGGAGATGATTTTTTGGTGCCGAGTGGCAATGATGCAGAGTTTAGATCTTGTGAAAACATTGTATTGAAGCCAGGATTTTTGGCAACGTCCGGTTCTAAGTTTTTGGCAAGAATTGATCAGGATTGTGCTTTCAATACTGCTTCTGTGGTCAGCAATGATCCGGCTTCTACCAGAAAAGAGGAGCCTACTGCAAATCCATTAATGGAAGAGTCTTTCTTTGCAGCGCGAAGTTTTCCAAATCCCTTCGACCACACAACGACGATTCAGTTTAGTACTAAATCGGACATTGCTTTAAGCATTGAAATAGTTAGTCTTACTGGTCAGCGAATTGCTTTGCTCCGTGAAAATGAAACCTTCTCTGCGGGGGTTCACCAAATTGAGTACGACGCCAGCGATTTACCTAAAGGACTTTATCTTTGTAATTTGAGAGACGCGAATGGTTTTACCAACCATATTAAATTACTCAAGCAATAAATTTGGATTGATTTTAACATTGAAGTTGTTTAAAAATAGGTAGATGATTTACCTGCCTTTGCCGGCAGGCAGGTTTACAAGCCATTGAATTCAGGCTGCCCGTCCGCTTTAGTTCGTTA
>CALLVY010000159.1 GCA_938015925.1 uncultured Saprospiraceae bacterium | reverse complement strand
CTTAGCTATGGCGAGTATTTCTAACGAAGTATGGTGAAAAAAGAGGCCATCATTAATTATAAATTATTATTGTCCGAGCACTTAGTTGGGCTGGAGGAGTTTATTCTAGAGGGAAAGAATCACTGTTAAATACGTGTGTTTAGGTATTTAGTTGCAATTAATTGACAAGAATTTATTGTTGTAAAGGATTGATAGTGAGTGTATTGTAGTCCGTTGTGGGATTTGTGTAAATAAATTCAAACAAGCTTTAAGCATCTTGAAATATTCTCTTAGCTTTAGGATTGAAATTCGATTTTTTTTTCATCAGAAAACCATAGAATAAGAAATGAAACTGGCTGCTATTGATATTGGTTCTAATGCGATTCGTTTACAGATTGTGAAAGTCTTTGAAGAAAACGACCTGGTAAGTTTTAAAAAAATAGAATTCCTGCGATTTCCACTCCGCCTGGGACAAGATGTATTTAAAAAAGGTAAAATATCTTTAGGAATTATCGAGCGTTATATAAAACTCATGCGGACTTTTAAATTGCTCATAGAGTTGTATGAAGTCGAAGCTTATTATGCGGTAGCCACTTCTGCGATGCGAGAGGCCAGCAATGGCGTAGAAGTCAGAAATCTATTGAGCTCTACCACTGGCGTTGATATTCATATTATCTATGGAGAAGAAGAGGCTCGAATTCTAAATAAAGCGATTATCCCTTTTTTAAACAAAGGAAAAGCGGTTCACATTGATGTCGGAGGAGGAAGTACAGAGGTGAATTTTTTTGATGGGAAAAAATTGTTGGATAGTCGTTCTTTTAAAATGGGATCTGTCCGAAAATTACTCCGAAAAGATAGAGAGAAATATTTCTTAGAAATTAGCCAATGGATTAAAAAAACCAAATTTGCCAAATCCAAAAATGTAATAGGAATTGGGACAGGAGGTAATATCAATAAGCTATTCAAATTGTCCAGAAGAGCATTAAGTGGCAATTCCATTTCTCTGGTCGAACTAAAGGCCATCCGAGCCTATGTCAAAGAGTTTTCCTACGAGGAAAGAGTGTCCATCCTAAAAATGAATCACGATAGGGCAGATGTCATCATCCCCGCTTCCGAAATTTACATCAATGTCCTGGAAAGTGTAGGGGCAGGTGAAATCATGGTTCCTAAAGTCGGTCTAAAAGATGGAATCATCTACGAACTCTATGAGCGAACCACCCAAAAGGATATTGATAAAATTGAATACCTACAAGAGTTTTAATTCGATCAAAACTCAGATCTAAGCTAGATTTACAAAAGAAAAATTGCGTGTTTGTCAGACTGGAAGACTTTATCTGCTCTCTAAGGAGAGCGTAGCCCAACTTTCACCGAAGAAAACACAAAATTATTCCAATAATAGTAAATCAAAGAAACATGAAATCAATCCATCCCTTCTCAATCTTTGTCTTGGCCCTAGTGCTAAGCACTTTTTTGTGGACTTGTAATTCCACTCCCAAGGACCTTATCCAACCCACAGTCGACCAAAAACAAAACGAAAAAAACTTTCACGCGACTTTACAAAAACTGCTACAGTCCATCGAAAACAAAGACCTGGAAGCCATGAAGACCACCTTGGCTCCCAATGGCGAAATGCAACTCATCCTGCCCAATTCCCCCATCATTTTTACTGCCAAAGGTTTTTTGGACCTGCACGAAGAATGGTTCCAGGACTCTACCTGGACAATGGAGCATAAAGTCCTCAATGCCAAAGTCGGAGACCGAATTGGAATCGCCACGGTGGACGCGATGTACAATGAACCCAATAGAAATGGAAAACCCTATTTCAATAAGCTGATGGTCAGTTATACCCTGGAAAAAATAGAAAATCAGTGGTACATCATCAAGGATCACGCTTGTTCCTTCGAAAAAACCAAGGCCGAATGACTTGGGCTGCAAAAAATCTTTTTAACTTGAGCATTTACTAAGAAGATGCTTTCAAAGAATGAAAAAATACATTGCAGAATTGATCGGTACTTTTGCGCTAGTTTTTTGTGGAACAGGTGCAATTATTATCAATGACATTAGCGGAGGGGCTGTTAGTCATTTGGGGGTTGCGATTACTTTTGGTTTGATCGTCATGGTGATGATTTATGCCTTTGGTAGTATCTCTGGCGCTCACATCAATCCTGCAGTTAGCCTCGCTTTTGCGACCACGGATCTATTTCCCAAAAAAGATTTGATCCCCTATGTGATTGCTCAGTTGATCGGTGCCTTTCTTGCCTCTGGGGTTTTGAGATACCTATTTCAAGAACATGAAGGACTGGGAACCACTCTTCCATATGACACTTGGCAGCAAACGTTTATATTAGAAATTATCCTCACTTATTTTCTAATGCTGGTGATTTTAATGGTCAGCCAAAATAAAGCGGTCACCTCTTTTACCGGAATGGCCGTAGGTGCTACGGTTTTGCTAGAAGCCTTGTTTGCCGGGCCAATAACGGGCGCTTCGATGAATCCAGCGAGGTCCATCGCTCCAGCTATTGTATCCGGGAATGTTGTGGATTTATGGGTTTATATCCTTGCGCCGATTATTGGGGCTTTGTTGGCTAGTGTGACTTGGAAGTATATGAAATCCTAGCTGGTAGGGAAACCTATAGAAAGACTATTTTCAAGAATTGGCTAAAGCTTAAACAAACTCCCAACTCGCCTGTTAACCAAGCATGAAAAATTACCTCATCATCGGTGCCTCATCGGGTATCGGAAAAGCCCTGGCGGATCAATTGGCAGCAGAAGGCAACAAAGTTTTTGGAACCTACCATAAAACGGAAGTAAGTCCTCGCCCAAACATCCAATATCATCCACTCGATGTCACCACAGCTTTTGATCTGGATTTTCTACCCGACCAATTGGATGGGGTGGTCTATTGCCCTGGATCTATCAATTTATTACCTTTTAAAAGAATCAAACCAGCCGCCTTTTT
>CALLVY010000158.1 GCA_938015925.1 uncultured Saprospiraceae bacterium | reverse complement strand
TGGCCATAGATTGATTTTTGACGGGTTCTGGTGCCAGTGCTTTTTTCTTTTCTTTTTGGTATTCGGATAGTACCAAATGTGCATTGGTTCCTCCGAAGCCGAAGGCATTTATTCCGGCGTGGGCCAGTTTACCTTTTTTAGTCCAGGCTTGATTTTCAGTGACCATTTGATCACCCGTAATATTTCTTGAATCTGATTTTAATGGATTGTCAATATTGATACTGGCAGGAATCAGTTTATGCTGCATGGCCAGGATCACTTTTATCATTCCGGCCATTCCAGCTGCGGTAAGCAAATGTCCAAAATTGGATTTGGCCGAACCGATTTTGGGTGATTGATGCTGATCTGAGGTAAAAAAATTGGCGATGCTATTGATCTCTGTATTGTCTCCCAAGGGTGTACCTGTAGCGTGACATTCCAGGTAATCAATATCTGCAGGATTTAATTCTGTTTGTTCATAGGCTCTTTCAAAAGCAATCCGTTGTCCTTTGGGATTCGGGCTTAATAAAAACTTTCCTTTTCCATCATTTGACAAACCAACGGCATCAATTACCGCCAGGATTTTATCGCCATCTCTTTCGGCATCAGATAGTCTTTTTAAAACGACCATCCCCGCTCCTTCTGCGGAAGTCAAACCACCAGAGTGAGAATCTAAGGGAGCCGATTTTTCTCCATGCCGGGCGTAAGCATGAAAGTAGGAAAAGCCCATATGGATAAACAAAGGATCTGCACCACTTACCGCTCCAGCCAACATCATATCTGCCTTACCCAAATGCAATTCATCACAAGCCAACTTTACCGCATAGAGACTAGAAGCACAAGCGGCATCCAATGAAAAATGCATTCCATTCAAGCCGACAGCCTGAGCCACCAAAGCGGATGGCGCATTCGTCAGTAAGGTATTTTTTAAATCTGCTGGATAATCAGAATTACTAGATGGGAATTTTATTTTTTCGCCGGTTAGTTCTTCTACAATTTCCTCTGCCATTGCCGCATAGGTAGAAGATAAAAGTTGGCGAGAATATCGGGTTGGGAAAGAGAGGTTTCCAAGGATGACTCCACAGCGATCTTGAATTTCTTTGGGATTCCAATATCCGGCATCCTTCATCGCCTCTTTGGCAACATAGAGCGACCATTTGAATTGAACATCTTGCTGAGCCAATAATGTTGGATCAATTCGGTAATCATTGGGATCAAAATTAAAGTCTCGGACATAGCCGCCCCGGAGGGAATAACACTTATCGAGCTTACCTTTGTCTTTATGATAATACAAATCTGGTGAAGCCCCAAAATCTTCTGCAGTGGAATCGCTAACCAAGCTTTTATTTTCAAGCAGGTTTTTCCAAAACTGATCAATCGTCTCCGAGCCAGGCAGTAAACCGGACATACCGATTACTGCTATCTTTTCTTTATGTTGTTTTGGTTCTTTCAATTTTTTCTAATTTCAATTTTAAATCCCAGTATTTACCATTGCAAATCACGACTCATCGTAACTCCTGCCCGATGACTTTTCAAATACATTTTTCCAGTCAAAGCATCAAAGGCGGTAATGTCTGCTTCCATTCCAAAGTCATCAACTTGTACCACTTCCAAAGCCACATAAAACGGCTTCCCAAAAGGCAAGGCATCGTATACTTCCACCCATTCCGTTCGCAAAGGAAGGCTCGCGCAATCTTTAAAACGACGAACCCAAACCAATAAACTTTGGTACATAATATCCGTCAAGAAGGCATTCACTGCTTTAACTGGAAATTGACCTTGTCTTTCCACCTTTACACCTGGATGTTCGCAAAGTAGCAATACTCCTTTTTCATTGAGTTGGATGATTTGTTTTACTCCTTGAAAATCGGTTCCGTGAAAAAGCGTTCCATCTTTGTATATAATAGAAGCATCAGGAACAGCAAGTGGCCTATTATTGACATCCGGTAAAGGAAGGATTGGTGTATCCGGCAACTTGGCCAACAAACAAACTTCTGCACCGTAATGATTGAGTGGCAGCTTCGCTCCAGAGTCGCTAAAAATCGTAATTTTTACCACCACTTTTTCTTCACTCTTTTCGAGTTCTTGCATTTTCAATCCATAGACTTTCGCTTCAGAACCATCAAAAACAATCCCTTTATAAAGCTTGGCTTCTTTCACCTTATGTAATGAAAATCCAGGATAGAAATCTACTGCTGCCTGTGCCATCCAATTCGAGGCATGAATGATTGGTAAAACAGCATTCCCCTGGATCATATGGTGTTGCAAAAATGGATTTTCTGCTTCTTCGAGGTTGCGCCACATGGTATGTGTCTGCAAGGCACCTTTGGTATCCGCTTTTGCCAAAGGCAAAGTGCCACCTAAGATAACCTGTACTTGACTTTCCAACTGTGTACTCAATTGATCCAACATGGCAACTGGCCCTTCCTCAGAAGGCACCAAAGAAACACCATGTGCTTCAAATATTTTCTTTAAACCCGGACTTACCATTCCTGCATCCCATGCTCCCCAATTAATGGATACCACATGAATATCAGGATGGTTTTTCTTAAACAAATAAGCCGCACGATTCAACACTTCATTGGCCATCGCATAATCCGATTGTCCTACATTTCCATAAAACCCTGCTACACTGGAAAACAAAACAACTTGCTTGATTTTATGAATATCCACTGCTGCTGCAGCAGCCAAAAGACCTTTGACTTTTACGTCATAAACCGCATCAAAATCTCCTGGTGTTTTATTTTCAATCAACTTATCGGCTAGTCTTCCTGCGCCATGAATAATTCCAGTAACCGGTCCTGTTTTGGACAAGACACTACTTACTGCATTCTTCAAACTTTCTGCATCAGTAACATCAGCAGAAAGATAAAAAGCCTTGGCTCCTTGTTGATGTATAAATTCTAAATTGGCTTTGATTTCGCGCTGAGCCAAAACTTTATTGCACATACTTCCTACCGCTCGTGGCAAAGGCTTCTCCCCTTTTGCCTTCAGCTCTTCCATCGCCTTGCGCTTCAATTCAACACCGTCTGTAATTCCCAAAGACCAGGTTGGTTCTTCCATTAACTTAGAACGACCAACTAAGATAAAACTAGACTTAAAAGTGGTCGCCATTGTTTTTACACAATCGGCAGTGACCCCTCTTGCTCCTCCGGTTACGAGGAAAACACTTTCCGAATTTATGGGAGCACTTAGACTTTCTTGGTGAAGAGCTTTGCTTAGTTGAGTAGCAAGGGTAAATCTATTTCCTTGTTCATCATAAGAAGACTCCGTTAGCGATTGATCGGCATCATGGAGTTCTTGGATGATTTTATTGGCCGCTACTTTTTGATTTAAAGCTGGAGCAAGATCAATTGTTCGACACAGAACATTGGGCCATTCCAAATTGAGTGATTTGGTCAAACCAAATAAAGCACCACCACCGAT
>CALLVY010000157.1 GCA_938015925.1 uncultured Saprospiraceae bacterium | reverse complement strand
AGTGAAAGCAGAAGCCGAGCCTGATGCAATTGCATTTGAATTGAGATTAGATGGTAAAGGACGGAAATATCAAAATCAAAATACTGGTCTGGAAGAGGAATTGATGTTGCTTAGCTTGAATACGAATTTGCCGCAAAGTGATTCCTTGCTGCGGCTATTAGCTTCTTTGTTTTCTGTGGAAATCAGTGATAAAAGTCAAATTATTAAAGACGTAGTCTTTTTGGCTAATAAGCAAAATATTAGTCTTGAATCTTTAAACCAACGAAAAATATTTACTGCTTTTTTTTATAGCAGATCACCCCTCCATAATACACCCGCATGGAATATTATCCTGGATATTCCTAAGAATGAAATGATTATTGAAGAAATAGACCCCTTGTATCGACCAATAATTATTGACCATTTGACTTTTAAGCCTAATATCAAATCTTAGAAATTAAAAGTAAAAACTTAAAAATTTTCACCACTCCCACCCGACAAAAAAAAACGCGCTTCCCTCAGGAAGCGCGCTTTACATAACTTATCATTTTTGTTTATCAATTTCTATTCGTCATCACAAACATTATAGCGAGTAGAGAAGTTATTGTTTTCGTTAAATTCATTGATGGCATCATTTGGATCTGCCTCTGCAAAGAAAGTACGCGTTATCAATTGGAACGGTGGAGGTCCTACAGGACAATCTAGCATGTAAGCCGGGCTGGTAATGGTCTTGGAAGTATTACCTGCCAAGCCACCACTCAAAATGCTAAAAATTGGAGCTTGACCAAACTCCTCCCATTTTACAATAATATCGACATTAGCGGGGATAGCAACTGATGTGCGATTTCTCAAGGTTGCCTTTAGCTGTACAGAGTTAGCACCACTTGAACAAGTACCATTTGCTTTATCGGGACCGGGGCAAGGACCACTTCCTATGACCAGGTTGGATCTTATGTTTCTAATCACTAAATCGGGTAATGCTGGCTGTGGGGTCATTGCTTGTAGTTCATCAGTATTTTCGATGTCGTCAGTCACAGGAGTAAGGTCTGTCATTTCTTCTTTATTACAAGCCGTAATAACGAAAAGGCAAAAGGCAGAAAATAATAAGGTCTGGAATAAATTTTTCATTTTTTAGAATTTTATGGTAAATAAATAGGCGAACACTTTTCCTAAATGAAGGAGGGTATTCTGTAGGTGAAAAAATTAAGAAGCTTCTAATTAATAATTAACCTACAGCAAGTTTCGGGAAAAAAAAGAAAAGGATTTGTTACAGAAAAGGAGGTGCTTTCTGGAGAAGGAAAAGAGCTTGTTTAAAGGAAAAGTAAAAATTAAAAGAAGAAAGCGTCGATTTTGCTAGACGCCAGAGGGTTTAGAGGAGAAGTAATAAGGAAAATGGTAAAAAAATAGATTACAAAAAATTCAACTTTTTTTTAATATCAGAAAGAGGGAAGAAAATTGTTATAAGTTTGGAGGACAAGACAATCATTCACTTTTTTAGTTCTTGTAGTTTTTGTAATAACCAATCTTTTTCTGTCAAAAACTGACTGGCTTCAACCTTGAGGAGCAGTCGCTCTATTCGTTTGGGATCAATGGCCGTTTTGGAATTGCTGAGTTGGTGCAAAAATTTGATATAATTATTATTACTGGCTCTTTTGTGGTCGAGGATTTTTTTGGAAGGAAGGCGGAAAATATAAACCTTAAAAGCGTCTATTTTGGAAATAAGTATTTGGGATTTTGTTTCATAATAAATTTTCAGTTCCATTCTCTTCGCAGAGATTTTATAGAATAAGTCATCGTACTGTCCCACAAGCAATTCAAGTGCCTGGTCATATTGTTGTTGTTCAAAATAATAATAAGCCAAATTATAATGGTAGACATCTTCTGGGAATTTCGTACCTCTAATTTTTTCTTTATTTTTTTGTAAAAATTGAAAAACCCAATCGAAAGCTTTTGACTTAAGCCCCATAGCCACAATGTTTTTGAAAGTTGAGGGGAGTAGGCCCTCTTCATGGTGGAGATAGCCTTTTTCTAAATGTTTTTGGTAGAGGTGAAAGATTTCTTCCCTCAGGTGTTCCGCTCCGTGATTCAGACGCCGGAGCATCACATTGCGGATCAAACCACTAATGACCTTTAGGAATTCAAGAGGCAAAGTTCCTTGGTTTTTGATGATCAATTCTTTTAATTCCCAATAAGTGGTATCTGTTTCTCCTACCTTTTTTAGCATTTCGTAGGTTTGGTAATAAATCGCCAAAAGTGGGGATTCTAGTAAGCCTTGTGCCTCATAAAGGACTTTGGCTTTATCTAAGAAAAGGGTGATCTGCTTTGTTTCGATAGGCTGACGAAAGCGATCAAAGGACAGTAAAAAGCAGGCATACTCTAGTTTGTTGAGCAAATAATAGGCATCTAAAGGTTGGAGTACCCTTTGTAAATTATTAGGTTTTGTACTTCCAAATTGAGGCAATTGTGTTCGAATATTTTCTTTGTTGATTAGGAATTCATTGAAGAAGAAATTTTCACCAGTAACCTTTATTTTAGCTTGCTTTTTTTTGGCTTTTTCCAAATAGAAATGAGCTTGTTTAGGCGCATTGCGTTTTCTGAAAAAATCAACTAAGGTAATTTCCTCCTGTGTTTTTGGGCCGATGTTTTCATTGAAATGTAAAATGATGAATTGATGAATTTTTTGCAACAAGGCAGACATCAATTTGTCGATTCGGCCCTTAATGAACGATTCTTTGGGATATAAAGACTGATAGACTTTAGCTTTTTCCAAGTTGGGATGTTCTTTATCAGCCAAATACCTGTGGATGTATTGGAATAGAGGATATAACTCTTTCGGGTTTTGCTTTGATACGAAATAGGGCGACCTCAAAAAATCATCCAAAGACTCTAGCTCTGCTTTGGAAAATAGATCCAAAGTGGCCATTAATTTACTCCCTTTCATAAGTAGTACGATTTACCCTCCTTTAAATAAGATCAGAAAACTAGTTCAAAAATGTAACAAAATATTTAAAGTTTTTCAATTAAATTTGATAATCATTCATTTTGTTAGAATTATTTAAGAGAATGCCACTGCGAGATAGGTTTTCCATAGAAGCAGTGCGTGTAACAATTTCTGACATCTCAAAAATAACTTATCATGAAAAAACAAATCACTATTTCCTGGATTAGCATTATGCTACTATTCATCACCTTTTTTAAGGTTGATGCTCAATTTTGTGGGATAGAAACAGTAGGGTATTACGGCGATTATGTGAAGCCCAATTCTGTGGAGGCAATCTCTGATAGAATTGCTTGCTTTTATGACGAAAGTTTTGATTACACTGGGACTGATTTAACCGAAGAGTTGATCCGGGAACGCACCCAGCGTTTATTGGAAGGACAGTTTAGCCAATTCACTTATGACCCTAGCCTGCAGCCTAATAAAATGACCTTTGCATACAGCAGAAACCCGCTTACGGGAAGATATGAAATAGATATTGAATTAGATTGGATTAGTGACCCGGCATTTTGTGATATATATGTCGCTGGCTATCTCGACTATGAAGGCACCTTTAGAACGGGAGATGAATTCTCTTCGCCGGAGTTTACCTATATTGGTCCTGAAAATATGTCTAGAAGATTATTTTTGGTGAAATCCATTTGCGGTAGTTCTCAAACCGGATTTTTTATCATCATCATAGATAAGGATGCAAATCTAACGACTTTGTTTACTATAGAAACGGCTACGGAATCAGCATTATCAACGGCTCCCCCAATGCCTAGATTGACCGTTGAGGATCTATCTACCAATTTGCTTGTTTACCCAAACCCTGCTACAGAAAAGACGACTCAAGTCGAAATGGAAATATCCAAACCTCAAAAAACCTCTCTTTCTATCCTGGAAGGTAGTACCGGGA
This sequence comes from uncultured Saprospiraceae bacterium, assembly GCA_938015925.1. GTDB lineage: Bacteria > Bacteroidota > Bacteroidia > Chitinophagales > Saprospiraceae > CALLVY01. The sequence goes on along the minus strand of CALLVY010000157.1, from coordinate 729 downwards.
AACTAATAAAGACCATGTGGTCAGAACGACTTTTAGAAAAAGGAACCTACCGCGAGCAGTTAGATTTGGATAATTTTGCGGCAGGAATGTATTATCTAGTCTTGCAAACGGAAGAAGGAAGAAAGATTCAAAAATTGATCATCCTCTGACCCTTTGACTAGTTTTGGATCATGTGACGGCAGTGAAAAAGATCGTGATCCAATAAATATTTCCTTGTTCTTTTAAAAAGGTGCGACCGATCTTCGGCCGCACCTTTCCTTTTTCTGGGAACTACTTAATTTGCTATTGGGAATGTTGTAGAAAAAATGATGCGAGTGATTGTAAGTGTTTGATTAGTAGTGTGTTAGGTGGTGTTTGTGTTCTCGATAATCCTTATTTATTCAAATTTTAACACGATCGTTTAATCCAAAAAAAGAGGAATTTGGTCGAAACAAAAGCTCAACAGGAAGAGATTATCCGCAGCTTGGCTCCGTATAAAAAACGATCAGAATTTTATAACGAAATTTAATAATTATGAATGGTTACATTTATGAACACCAAAACACGAAATCCTTTGACATGATGGCTTGGATTTCTTTTGCGGTGTCTTTCGTCGGAATGATTGTAGGTCTTTATTATCTAAAAGCAGATCCTGCGATCACTGGCTTCTTGGTCATGGCTTATCTCTTTAGTTTGACTTCCTGTTTGACCTTAGCCAAAGTGGTACGAGACAAGCACGAAGCAGATAAA
>CALLVY010000156.1 GCA_938015925.1 uncultured Saprospiraceae bacterium | reverse complement strand
TCATCGAAGCCCCTTTTTTTGTTTAAGAGACCTGAGTTCAGGTAAGTTTAGCAAAAAGGCCAACTAATTTCCAATAGGTATCTCGAAATCCTAAAAAAAATGCTAAATATGCAACCCTAAGAAAATCTTAGTGTCTCTACTATTAAATCAATAAAAACCATTGGATTACCCAAGTGTACACCGTGATATTATTGAGGCGTGTAAAAAAGGAAATCGGCAGTCCCAGTTTGAACTGTATCGTTTGTACTCCAAAGCCATGTACAATATTTGCCTGAGAATGGTGAAAAATGACTTGGATGCAGAGGATCTACTGCAAAATTCATTTACCGACATCTTTATGAAATTGGATAGTTTTGGCTATCAATCTTCTATAGGGGCGTGGATAAAGAGAATTGTAATCAACAACTGCATTAATTTTTTAAAGAAAAAACGCCTTTACTTTGCTGAATTAAACGAACGTTTATCAGCGGAAGAGGTGGCCGAACCCGCCCCGGTAAAAGAAGTGGCACTAGATGTAAAGAAAGTTAATAAAGCCTTGTTGCAATTGCCAGATGGCTATCGAGTCGTTTTTACGCTTTATTTGATGGAAGGATATGATCATAAAGAAATAGCAGAGATATTAAGTATCTCAGAGGCAACCTCCAAATCGCAATACAGTAGAGCAAAAGCGAAATTGCGCAACATATTGCAAGGAGAGCTTAGCAGAAGCTAGCAAATTATTTATTAATCGCGATTGAGAAGATAGATTCAGACGAGTCATTCTTTCAACGTTATTAAAACACCTAAAATGAAAGATAACCTGGAAGACTTCATTCGAAGTAATCGAGCAGACTTTGACATGGAAAGTCCCGACCTCAAGGTTTGGGCAGGCATAGATAAAAACCTCGGTAAAAAACAAGGTCCTCGTAGGATTTCTCTTTGGCGCAATTTTGCCGCCGCCGCTTCCGTCCTGATTTTATTGGGTTTGGGTACTTTGATAGGCATGCAGATCAATCAACAAGATACTGCTCGTCAGAGTCTGGCCGATGTTTCTCTGGAACATCAGGAGCTCCAGCAATATTATGAAGTACAGTTAAAAGAAAAAAAAGCCTTACTCGCCAGCCATCATTCTGATCCAACGGTTTATGAAGATTTACAACAATTAGAATCCTTTCTGGAAGAACTGAAAGGAGAGCTGCAAGCTGCACCTAAAGATAGCGAGGAACAGATCGTTCGTGCAATGATCGAAAATTATCAAGACCGATTAGAAATACTCGAACGCGTCTTGTCTAGAGTTAAATCGGGTTCTACGGAATCACAAAAATTAAAAAAAGATGAAACAATTAACTTATAAAATAGCATGGGTGTTCTTGATAGGAATACTTGCAGGTCAACCGATGTTTGCTTTTGATAATGTCGAGAAAGACCATCTGTTTAAAAAAGAATTTAAGAGAACCATTAAGAAGGAATTTGATATTTCTGGAGATGGTACCGTAGAAATGATTAACCGACATGGACAGGTGGATATCAAAACCTGGAATGAAAATCAGGTAAAAGTAGAAGTGACGATTCTTGTAAACGCAGGAAATGAAGACGCAGCAGAGGAAGTTTTTGATCGCATCCAAATCGAATTTGATAATTCCAGTGATTTTGTAAAAGGGGAAACAACGATTGAAACGGAGAAAAAAAGTTGGATGTCTTCCTGGTGGGGCGGCTCTGGTAATTCTTCGAATTACACCATCAATTATCAGGTGTTTATGCCGACGAGTTGCAATTTAAAATTGAATAATAAATATGGTCATTCAACAGTTGAAAAAATTACAGGAAAGGCCAATGTTATTGCTAAGTATGGTGATGTCCGTCTGGATGGTGTAGACAATAATCTGGTTTTGGATATCGGCTATGGCAATGCGGTAGTCGAAAATGCCAAGGATGCAGATATTATCATTAAGTATGGAAAATTGCGGATCGAAGATGTGCGCGACCTAAATTTAGAAAGCAAATATTCCAAAGTATACATCACCAGAGCTGGCGACCTCGAAACGATTTCCAAATACGATACCTATCGCCTCGGCGAAATCCGCGGATTGAATAACCAAGGGAAATACGATGATTTTGAAATCAAATCAGCAGATAATATTACGGCACTTTCTCGCTATAGCGATTTTGATATTCAGTTTTTGGCCCATCGTGGAAAATTCAATTTAGAATATGGCGACTTGGATATTGATGCTCTGTCGCGTGATTTTTCCAAACTGGAAGTGGATTCAAAATATACAGGAATTGATATTGATATCGAAAATGGCGCGGACTATGAGTTTGATGTAGTGACGACCCATGCCAATATAGATTATCCCTCATCGGCAGATGTTCACCATCACATCGAACAATCTTCCAGTCGGGAATTGAAAGGTTTTGTGGGAAATGGTAATGACAAAAGCCTGGTGCATATACGCGCGACCTATGGGAGTGTAGATATTAGATAGGCACTTGTTTTGGGAAAGGGTAAAAAAAATCCGAAGCTTACTTAAAGCTTCGGATTTTTTTTATTCTAAAAGAGTTTTTCCATATTCTTCCGTTTCTCTTTTACCAATTTTCGGCAATGGCAACCTTCCAAATGATCATTGACCAAACCCATCGCTTGCATAAAAGCATAAGCGGTCGTTGGCCCCACAAATTTCCATCCTCGTTTTTTTAGGTCCTTACTCAGTGCAATGGATGCAGGAGTCGTAGCCAATTGGGAGAGCGTAGCATAGTCCATTTTTTTGGGACGGTCTTTGGCTTTGGTTTCGTATTGCCAAAAATATTTTGCGAGGCTCCCAAATTCTTTTTTCATTTCTTTGGCGCGTAGTGCATTATTGATCGTGGCATTTATTTTTCCGCGATGCCGAATGATTCCAGCGTTTTGCACCAATACTTCCACTTCTTTTTCTCCAAATTTTGCTACTTTATTGAAGTCGAATTTTTTAAACGCTTTTCTAAAATTTTCTCGCTTCCGCAAAATGGTCAACCAGCTCAGGCCAGATTGAAATCCTTCCAGACAAATCTTTTCGAACAAACGAAAATCATCCACCGTAGGATGTCCCCATTCGGTATCGTGGTATTCGATATAATCTTCCAGACCACCATGCCACCAACAACGCAGCAAACCATCTTCTCCTTTAACTAATCCTTCTTTAGCCATGAATTTTAATTTTGAAGGGGTGTAAAAAATTAATCACTAAATTAAGAAAAAAAGCAGAAGCGTTTGGTTCTAGGTGAATTCATTTGGTCAAAATATTTTATAGTAACACAAGGGGAGTAGGTATTAAAAGCCATTTGCTCGCATATTGCTAGATTTTC
>CALLVY010000155.1 GCA_938015925.1 uncultured Saprospiraceae bacterium | reverse complement strand
AAACCGCATTTTTCAATTATTAATGCCATGAGAAATAAATTAATCCTTAGGATCTTTGCCGTCGTTCGAAATCAAGTTATATATGACAAAAATCTTAATTTTATTTAATTATAGTTTGGAAATACCATAGAAAACGCAGATTTCGCAGAAAGGACGTTCGATCGTAAAAATCTGCGCCATCCGCGAAATCTGCGGGAAACAAAAAAACGTCCAATCGTAAAAAATCTGCGAAAGTGGTGTCCCGCAGATTTCGCAGATTTCGCAGAAAAAACGTTCGATCGTAAAAAATCTGCGCCATCCGCGAAATCTGCGGGAAACCGACCAAAGGAAGGTTCACGAAGTAAACAAAAAAACGTCCAATCGTAAAATCTGCAACATCAACAAACACAAAACCCCACCACTCCTTCTACTTCACTCTTTCTCTTATAAAAAAACCAGTCAAGCAGATTTCCACCTCCACCAAAGTCCACCAATCAAAAACATTCCCAGCCCCAAGAAAGCCATCCACGTTCTACTCCCAGAAGCTATTTCCTGCAAAGGTTTCATATCTCCCACTGCCACTAAATTAGCCCAAAAATAAGGATGCGCAGTGAGCGCGTCCGCTTGATCCAAATAATCAATCTTTGCTTTCCGAAGCGCTTCATTTTTAGATAATCCAAGGTCAGAATATTTATAAAAATACTGTACAATCGTACTCGTCGATTCGTCATTGGCCAACCACAAACTCATGATCACACTTTTACACCCGGCATATAAAAAAGCGCGGCCCAAACTCATAATCCCCTCCCCTTCTGAAAACTGTCCATACCCCGTATTGCAAGCACTCATCAGCGCCAATTCTGCGGAAAGTTTTAAATTGTAAATTTCTACATTCTGCAAAAATCCATCCTCCAAAGTATCCCCTTGTTCAGAAAAGAGCAATCCCGATTGCATGGGATACAAATCATTGGCAATGGCGTGAGTTGCTAAATGGATAATTTTGCTCTTGGGAGCCATTTCTAAAAACCGAGATTCTGTGGCTTCGGAAGCGCTATAAATTTCACCTGAAAAATATTGATTGGCACCTTCTAACTCTGGTATGGAATGGCTAAGGGGACTAAGGTTTTTTCGGAAAGAAAAAGAAGTATTCAAATCACTAGTCGTAGTATTTTGGTTTTCAAACTTTGGGGCAAAGCCCAAAAAATCAAGACTCCAACTAGGATCATTGGGGGGCGCATTGGCCCAAAGCGAAGCGGACCAATGGTATTGTATGCTGTATTTTTTCAACAAATAATCCAATTGGCGAAAATCAGTATTCGAGGAAGGAGCGACCAAACTTTCAAAAGATAAATATTGCAAAATTCCATGAGGAACGATCACCAGATTTTCTATCCCTTCTAATTCCGTCTGGATTGGTGCTATGGTAAAATCATAAATTTCGGATAAAGATTTAATATCGGAGCGACCATCTTTTTTTTCTAAGGCGATGCTGTAAATATCGTTGTTGCGCAAAGCGAGAATCTTTGCTGAAAAATCATCAGGAATTGGGTTCCTAAAACCTTTTAATCCATCTTGGCTAAGCACAAATATATAGAGGTCTTTTTGGGAATAAAAATATTCAACTAAGGCGGTTTTGGAATTCGGAATGGCTCCTTTTATACTAGCTATATCAACATTGCGAGAAGGATACTTTAGTTGATAATATTGTGAATTGTATTTTTCAAAACTAAAGATCTTTTGTTCGTGTACTAGTTTCAAATCAAAGATTTGATCTTCGATTTCCTTGCTTTCGGCTGCACTGTTTTCGCCCCAGGTTTGTTCTTCTAAATTTCCAATTTTTAATTCTAGTGATCTCAAAGAATCCAATTGTTCCTTAGGAATTCCCGAAGCTTTCAGTGCGTATTGATTATGGAGGCTTTGCCAAAGAATACTGGCCTTGCTTTTTTCTGAAAAATTAAATGCTTTCTCAAGATAATTCCGATCCTTAGTCAATAAAAACAATTCAAAAGCTTGTTCTATGGCTTTTTCGTAAACCGAAGAAGTATTATCATTTAAAAACTGGACGGAAGATTCAGAGAGGTAAGATCTTCTTATTTTTTCGATAACTTCTATCGCCAATTCGGAACTCTTCAAAGCTTCTTCCAAGTCGATTTGTTGTTTTCCTTTTTCATATCTGGCTTGTAAAAAAGTGGTTTTATAGCGGAGCAAATCCAGAAAAGCTTCTTCCGCTTGAATAAACACTAATTTAGGATTTTCGTACAAATCGTTCTCGGCAAAGTCATAATCTTTTGCTAGGTTTTTGATCGCGTCTTGAATCAGTCGCAATGCTTGTTCAAGCTCTCCTTTATCAAAATAAATCTCGGCCATTTTCCCTAAGGTTCCGGCAACCAGGTGCCTAGGAACAAATACGGCTCTTTGATATTTAGAAAGGGCTCTTTGGTAAAATTTCAAGGCTTTATCCAATTCCTTTTTTGCTTTGTATACTCCTGCAATTTCTTCATATCCTGCCACTAAATAAGGGTGTGTTGAGGGCAAACCTTTTTCTTGGATTCGAACTGATTTCTTATGCAAGGCCAGGGCTTTATTCAACTGATTTGTATGCTCGTAAATAGTGGCCAAATAGCTCATTTCACCAGCAGTATCTGGATGATCTTTCCCCCGTGTTTCTGTAGCGATTCTTAGGGCCATTTTTTGATAGGGCAAAGCTTCTTCATACATTCCCTTGGCTTGGTAAATATTCCCAATATTGCTAAAATATTTAGCCACACCAGGATGCAACGTATCGTAGTGCATCAATTTTATTTTCAAGGCTTTTTCCCCAAACGGGAGTGCTCGATCATAGTCGCCCATCTTATACAAGAGAAGACATTGATTGATGTATATCCTATAAAAATCTTTACTATTAGGTTTTGAAGATTTTTGAAAAATTTCGTAAGCTTTTTTAAACAATCGTCCCGCATCCTGATAGTTACCTGTTTTGGTCTGACCGTAACCCATGTTCATGTAAATAGCACCAACGATATCACTTTCTGGTCCAAAGATATTTTTATTAATCAACAGGGATTTGTTGTAGTATTTCTTTGCATTTTTTAGATCATATAACTGATCATAAGTATTCCCCATTTCTATGTAATAATCTGCTACACGGATGCTTTCTTCCCCTTCTCTTTCGATGGCCAATGCCAAGCCTTTTGCATAATAATCCAAAGCTTCTTTAGAATTCCGTAGCCCTTGCTCATTGTCTCCCAACCAGATATACATAACCTCCAGCTTAGGATGTGTTTCTTCAAAATATTTTTTTCGTAAAGCCAATACTTTTAGAAATGGTTTCCTCGCAGTTTCATACTCGCCATCGTAATGCAAATCTATCGCCTGCTCCAGCAATAGATTAGCTTGTATCGTATCATGCTGCGCAATCAGGAAATGCTGAAAACAGAAAAAAAAGAGCAAAAGGAAGTTGTTTTTTTGTAGAAACATTTTCATGTGTATTGGGGCTTAATACTCAAGGGCGTCAAGGAGTACTTGAGCACATGTTTAAAATTAGGTTTCTCCAATTATTAGATTTAAACATCCTCTAATATACACTATCCTACGGAGCATTTGAGATTTTACAGCTAGAAAGGAAGATCAGAAATAAATTAGGCAAAGGAAGTCGTAAGTTCAAAGCCAAAGTGTCGCTTAGCGAAATGGATTAATTTTTCTTCTCCAAAACAAAAATTGTTTCACTCCTTTCTCAAGTACACTTTGACTTTGCTAATATAAACTTAGTGCTAATCTTTTGTCAGCAGAAAAAAAAGGAGACGACGCACCACTAACAGTGTGCATCGCCTTCATAGACTGACCAATATCTTACAGATCAAATGGACCGGCTACTTCTGTTCCGTTTCCATTCAAATCTCCATAATAAACATATTGAGTTCCTGCTTCATTGAACAAGAGGTAGTATCTTTTGGGGCCAATAAAATATCCTATCGCCGCTCCTACTCGATCAAAGTGAGCCGTAATACTTCCATCCGGGCCCCATTGAAAGAGGGTATGAGTCGATCAAAAAGAATTTGGATTATTTAAATAAGTAGCATATTTGTCTCCATTTTTATTAAAAATATAACGAGAAGCCGGACCTAGTGGATCTTTATGTCTAAAGGCCACCGCGCCAATACCAACTCCAACAAATGGATTATCATTATCCCCCAATTCTGTAATCGAACGGGCTTCTAAATATTTTCCAGAAGAAGGGTTCAGATAAGCAAACTGGGTGCCCGTTCCATCAAAAATTTGCAAGAAAAAATCACCATTCTCATTGCCATCAATATTGCAAGCGGCGCCAATGGATTCAAAAGGACAAGGCTCTACTCCCAACTGATCGATTGGAAATGGCCCTTCCAATAATCCCAAACTGCTGCGCATAAATTGATCTCCTTTTTTACTAATCAAAACCATATCGGTTCCATAAGTATTATAGGCGGCACCAACCGGGCCCATCCTGGAAATCACTTCTCCGGTCCAATGCACGGTATAGGGCGGAATGTCTGTAGCCCCACTAGATACACATTTTTGAAGTTTATAATTAGCCGCCAACTGGGTACTTACCACTTGTTGATTGTACAGACTTCTCACGGAATAAGAGATCGCTTCGGCCGCTATAATATTTGGGCTATTCCAAAGAAACTCTTGTAGGTCTTCCAAGTCATCGTCCTCGTCTAAATCTAGGGTCGTTTCTATAAAATCTCCTCGGGCAAATCCGTAAACCATCAGATCCTCTAAGTCCTCTAGCGCACTGGTCTCCGCATATATTTTTACATCAGAAGACGCATTAGCCAAATAAGCATGAAGGCTGGCGTCCATTTCCTGTGAAGAGGAAGAGGAGGAAAAGAGTAGGTAAAAAGCACGACCATAGTTGACTTCCGAAATATACGCGCCTGGATTATCAGCGCCCACATAAGGCGTCAAATCCTCTGGACTGACAGAAGGATCAAAAAGATCTGCTATATCACTAGGAAATTCAAAACTCGTGGAAAAATAATGTTGATCCAAACGGACTAGAAATTGGTTTTTATCTGAACTGGGATCATACTCAAGTTTGTTTTTTACCTCCGTAAAAGCAGCATTGACATTTAATCCAAGTGCTAAGGCTAATTGCTCCTGACTTTGGATATTTTCTATACTCAAGCTAAAATTACTCGGCACAACAGCAGAACTTTCTCCCATCGCTTTTTGGAGCGCATTCGTCACTTCACTTTGAGTCACCGAGTTGACTTCAAAATTAGAAGCAAAGTTTCCGGTCAGCACCTCATTGAAAAATTTTCCACCTGCTCTATTCACGACAATAGCTTCTGGATCTCCTTGGTTCAAGGATTTTCCTTGCAGCAGATTACCCGCAAAAATGGCATTCGCATTATCGGAGTAGATCGCAAAGCCTTGATGACCTCCTGCCTTTTGTTCGATACTTAGTACCTCCTCGGTACATTTCCATAAGACCCCCTCTATTACTTCTAAACTAGAAGCTCCTGCGGTGCTTATTTCTGATTCCTTGGGTTCAGCAAAAGCGCCCCCCATATTGATGACCTCTTGAAAAGTAGTTGGATTTTCTATGACCGGATCCTTTTCTGGCGGTACTGTAACCGTATCATCATCCATCTTACAGGCATTGGCTATAAATAGGAGTAGAAAAAGGAGGGAAAATAGTGGGAATATCGATTTTTTCATTTTTCTGGTTTTTTTATAAATTCTATGGGTTATACAGGTTTTGCATCCATATAACGGGAGTTGGGAGAAGGTTACCCTTGTTTGAAATGTTTTTTTGAGAAAGGTTAGCGGAAGGTCAAAAAGTAGAGAAAATCAAGAGGGAAGTACGGTTTTTGGTAAAAAATGGCATTAAAAAAGCTGACTTTAGCGATGCTACTAAAGTCAGCTGGAAAAATCATTGATAAAAATTCACTCTATTTTTCCACCCTCACTTTACTGGTGCCTATCAATTGCTCATCGACAAAAGTCGATACCAGATAGATCCCGCTATTCAATTCTGTTAGATCCATCTGAGCCAAAAATTTGGAATCAGGATCGGCTTGGTAAATTTCCTGGTTGACCATTTTTCCGCTTAGGTCAAATACTTTGATGACGACTTCGCCGTGGTCTTTGGCGGTTGTTACTTCTAGATTGACTAAGCCGGTGCTAGGATTGGGAAATATTCTATGGAGACTGGCTTTCGAAAGATTATCTGGAGAGTTTTCGATTTTGGAAAAGGAATAGTGATGCTCCTCATTATTGGGTTGGGCTTTGAGTACCCCACAATTTGAACAATGCCAACCTTTAATAACGCGTCCTCGAAAATTCCAATTAAGCTTATCCTTCGGATCAATTAATATTGGTCTTTTTTTAAAACCGTCTTTCAGTACTACAGCGCAAGTGTCGGTTGGTGGTACACATTCACTAAAATCGCACTTCAGTTGTTTCACATAATAAGAGATGATATCCTCTAATGCTAAATCCGATGTTGCAAAATCTGCTTTAGGACGACTAACAGGAGACTCTTTACCCCCGGTAATAAGTTCATTAATGACTTTATCTCCACCACCACAAATACTTTTGAATGTGGATTTGGATTCAGAATCAACAATGGCAACATCTACAACTTGGGCCATCAAAAAAGATCCCAAGCCCAAAAAAAGCAAAAGAAAAAAAGTAAATCGTTTCATAAGATAACTGATTTTAAGGTTGCTTTTGGCAAAGAAGTATTTACCAAAAGCAGGAGTTTAAGAATCAAGAAATCAGTCAGGGCCCTTGCTGTTTCTAATTGTTTCGATGTAAATCTAAGGGATCAACAAGGGTTTTCTTATTACACTTTAGAGGAGAGAGACAGCAATCCATTCAGACTATATTTTAGTTCGCTAAACAAAAACATTTACTTTGTCAAATGGCGACAAAAAAGCCGACTCGTATCAACTTAAGCGTTTTTTTCTTGTTGAAAACCCAGGATGCCGCTCAAAGCGGCTTCCTGGGTCACCCATAACTTATTCCTTCTAAATGAAATTAAAAAAGTAGTGTGCTTCCTAAGTTAATGACATTCGCGGCTAAAGCCGGCAAAAGGAATTAAATACCTATCTATTTTACCGTCACTTTACTGGTGCCTATCAATTGATTATCGACGAAAGTAGAAACTAGATAGACGCCGCTATTCAATTCAGACAAGTCGATCTGAGCCAAAAATTTGGAATCAGGATCGGCTTGGAAATTTTCTTGATTGACCATTTTTCCGCTTAGATCAAATACTTTGATGACGACTTCGCCGTGGTCTTTGGCGGTTGTTACTTCTAGATTGACTAAGCCTGTGCTAGGGTTGGGAAATATTTTATGGAGATTGGCTTCCGTATGATTGTCGAAAGGATTTTCGATTTCGGAAAAGGAAAAGCTATACTCATTATTAGGATTATTAACCTTCTTATGGCAGTCTGGACAGTGCCATAGAATCTGCACAGATCCTCTAAAACACCATTGCGTTGCAGAATGCTTGGTTTTTAGTTTTTTAGTAACAAAATCGTACTTAACCTTACACGTTAAGTCACTTGGATTACAATCAACATCATTGCAAGACAGTCTGGCTAAATGAGTAGAGAGTAGGTGAGCTAGTGCCTCTTTCTCCGTTTTACCTGTTTTAGAAGTACAAGCATACGAAGGAGTTGAAGCTGATCCAATAAACGTGGGAAAAGTTAAAGAAGGCGGGGCGCCACACTTCATGGATGCTACTTGAACAGGAACAGGCTCAACAGGCATTTCCTGAGCGATCAAAAAAGAACCAAAGCCCAAAAAA
>CALLVY010000154.1 GCA_938015925.1 uncultured Saprospiraceae bacterium | reverse complement strand
TTATATCTTAAACCCTTACGCTTATTAGAAAATCCATGACGCGGGTTGTTTGTAGAGAAAAAAGAATGAAGTAGCTCCTAATTTTAGATCAATTCTTTTAATCACTAAAATTATTTGTCATGAAAAAAATGCTTCTCTTTTTTGTTTATTTGTTTGTTTTTAATTCTGGGTTCACCCAAATCAATTCTGAAGGAATTATCGGAAAATGGGATGTTCTTAATACAGGAAATATCTCTTTAGTCGGAGAAGTTGATGTTGAAGTTTATAATGGAACATCACTTGCCTCTACTGCCGTGTCATTTGTTCCTGGTCCCAATCAATCAGCCTTTAACTATATGGCCAATCCGACCATTCAACCAAATGCAAATGGGACCAATTATTTAATAAGAACGGAAGTTTCAAAGAACATTAATCCTTTAAATGGAGTTTCAACGTTAGATATTGTTCTTATTGTTCAACACATACAAGAGAATCTGCTTTTGGAAGACCCTTTTGACCGAATCGCAGCTGATGTCGACAACAATGCAAGAATTGAAATTGCTGACCTTTGGGAAATACGAAACTTAATCCTGAATAACATTCAAAATTTCGATATTCCCTCATGGAGATTTTTACAATGGGCTTATCTCATAAATAGTAATTTGGGGCATAAACAACCAAATTTGAACCTATTTGTACATGATCCTTTTACTGTTCAATTGGATGGATTTATTGGCTACCCTGATTATTTGGAAATAGTTAGAACCTCAAGCTTGCCTCCATCCTTTACAACAGTTCCACTAACTAATTCTTCCTTTTTTGCCATAAAAACCGGAGATGTCAATGATAGCTTCAATCCACTTCTCCGCCGTACTCCCACTCCTGAATGGAAAACTACCCCAATGACCATCCCCGCAGGAAGCGAAGGAAGCATCATTCTCCGAGCAGAAGATTTTCAAAATATCGCCGCATACCAAATGGGATTCCGCTTTGATCCTACACAAATTCAACTCTTGGATGCTCTGCCCGGCGATCTCTCTGACTTTGATTCCGAGAATTTCAGTATTGATAATGAAACGGGAGAGCTGCGTACCCTTTGGTTCGATAAAGAGGCAGCTTTGAATACGCTGGAAAAAGGAGAGGCAATTTATAAAATCCGATTTAAAGCACTTCGCAATATTTATGATACGCAGGAATTGCTCTCGAGAGATGCCGATATCTTAGCCACCGAATTTTACAATCAGTCTGATATCATCCAGGCCGAACTTTCCATTGACTTTCAGTTGGACGAAAAAGAGCAGTTGACCCAAGCCATCCAGGCCACTCCAAATCCATTCTATTCTTCTACCCTACTGACCTTTGAACTCGCTTCCGCAGCAGAAACAACTATTGAAATCTTAGACCTTTCTGGTAAGGTTCTCACAATCTCCCAAGATCAATTCCAAGAGGGTTGGAATAGTTTTGAGTTGAACAATTCGATGGGACTTCCTAAGGGGACATTGATCGTTCGCATTACGACAGCTAAGCAAAGCATAAGTGGAAAAATAGTCAAGTTGGAGTAAGTTTATTTTTAGTACAATATTGGAGTGACCTTAAGACAAATTAGGAGCTATCTGGAAGGTAGCTCCTAATTTTGCGCAAGAGGAAACTTTGTTTTTTTTTAATCAAATGTATTCGAAGAGCGGGGTTGCGGCTCGTAGCCGCGACCTCGCTTGCGACCCCGCTTTGATCTTTATATCTGTACCACAATTCCCAAGGTAGGAATCAAAGTTCCTGTTGGATCGTTTACACTTTTTAATTTGTACATCCAATCTTCCATTGGAGCAGTAGGATTGAGGATGACACCAGTGCCAACTGGTGTTCCATTTACATCCAACTCCCGATCCAGTAAAAGGGATTCTATTCCCACTGCATTGCTCGTCAAATTTTCAATATCCAAATACAAATTCAAACTGAATTTCTTAAAGAACCATTTTTTATCTACCCGAATATCAATGGTACTACTGACATCTCCGCGCTGCGTATTCAGCAAGTCGTAATCAAAAAGGCCAACGCCCCGCACATCCCAACTAGAGACCAAAGAAGAGGCATTCAAATCGAAAGGTGTAAAAGGCAGACCCGATTGAATACGCCAGGCAACACCGACTTCCCAATTGCCTTTAAAACGTTTTCCAAGGGTAAGGTTTCCAATGTGTCTGGAATCCCAGGAAGAAGGAACGAGGTCGCCATTTTTATCTTCAAACTCACTCCAACCCAAAGTATAAGAGGCGATTCCATAAAAGCCTTTGTACAATCTTTGTTGGAATAAAAATTCGAGCCCATAGCTTCGCCCATCACTTCTTGGAACCGTTGGTTCATTTCCAATCACGCCAAAGTCGCCACCAAGGTTGGCTAGGGTAAGACTGTCTCTGAGCAAGAAAGGATAATCATTGTATTTCTTGAAATAAGCTTCTACTGTAATCTTAGAACTTGAGGCAGTGTTGAATTCCAAACCAGCTACTACGTGATTATTTCTGATGTATTTGGCACCCAAATCTTTGTTGACAAAGGTATCTCCTTCTTTATAACCCAGCACCGTATAAGGAGGCAATTGGTAATAAATTCCGGTATTGAAATTGACGGAAAGTTTTTCACTTAAGGCATAGGCCATGGAGAAACGAGGAGACAATTGCTCCAAAGGATTATTCATATCACTGGAATAGGTATTGGCGTCTGCCCTTAAGCCAAGTGATAAGATCAAACGATCTTCTTTTAGTTTTCTACTGATTTGTCCAAAGAAATTATATTTACTCATGGAAAAATCAGACTGATAATCGACCTCAACAGGCCCGGCAGGAGTAAAGATTTTATTGAAGGTAGAATTGTTGTATTTCACAAATTCATAACCTACTCCATAGTTTAATTTATAAGTCCCAAATCGCTGCGTACTTTCCACTCGAAGTTTGTTTTCAATTTCTTGGGAAACATAATCGAGGATCAAATTATCTTCTGAAGACTCGTCATTATTAGCGTATTTGACCGACTTATTATTGAGCATGTTTCTACTGAGGACGAAAGTTGTATAGCCAGTGTCTCCAAACCTTTTATACACCACTCCATTGGTATAATTCCATTGCGTACTTACGGGCAAGAGGTTGAGTGTATTTTGCTGAGATTCGGTTTCATTGGCTTCGAGGTTCAATTCGAAATCATCTATTGCCCCTAAACCAATAAAAGTGAGTTCATTTTTCTTATCCAATTTGATTTTGACTTTCCCTTGAAAGTCTGAGTAAATCGGAAGGAAAGGCAAACCCAATGCCTGGAATAAAAACTGTAGATAAGATCGTCGGGCAGAAAACAAAAAAGTAGTTCGTTCTCCAATCGGACCATCGAGGGTTAAACCCAAATCACTTGCTCCAACCGTAGCGGTAAAACCAAGACGATCGGTACGACCATCTTTCATTTTAAAATTAAAAACCGAACTCAAAGCATTCCCGCGATTGGCCGGAAAAGCGCCAGAGTAAAAGTCGACTTCTCTGATAAAATCTACATTAATCATTCCTACCGGCCCTCCAGAGGCACCTTGTGTAGCGAAGTGATTGATATTAGGAACTTCGACATCATCCAGATAAAAGCGATTTTCATTAGGGGCTCCGCCGCGAATAATCAAATCATTTCGGAAAGAAGCCGTCGTCGTCACACCTGGTAAATTTTGAATGACTCTGGAGATATCTCTAGCTCCTCCGGGATTACGTTGGATTTCCGCTACACCGATGGTCCGTAAGGACACGGGACTTTCTTCTGTTTTCCGAAAGGGAGAAGCCTTTACCACTACTTCCTCCAGGTTTTCAGTGACCTCTTCTAATTTTACATCTATGGTCGTTGGTCGCGAATTGGAAACTTGTATTTCGTAGATCGTTTGCTCCGTAAATCCAACATAGCTGATTCGGATATCATAGAGTTTAGGTTCCAAGCCATCAATACGGTATTTTCCATCAATATCCGTAGTTGTTCCTTTATCGGTACCCACTACTAATATATTGGCAAACATAACGGGCTCGTTATTGATACTATTGGAAACCTGGCCTTGAATGATTCCTGTCTGTGCATTCGCAAAAAGGGGTAAAAAAAGCACCAAGAATTGGAAAAAGAATAATCTCATTTATTTATTGATTTTAGTCGCATCACTAACAAAGTAATGCGGCTTTAGTTTACGAAGTTATTTAAAATCTCTTACTTGCCTTATAAAAGACCTTTAGATTAGTCGAAAGAATCAGATCACTTCGTCCATGAAATGTCAGTTCGGCGAAGATAATCTAACAATTTCACTTTTCCGCTAAACAAATTAAAAGCGCGGGATTCCGTGAGAAAAAAAACAGCCTATATGCTCGGCAAACCTTTTAAAACAACTTTTATTGCTTTTCTTAAGACAGACTTGGTACTTAGCTTGGGGAAAATAAAAAAGTCGTAAAGTTGTGTTATCCAAACAAACTTTAACGACTTATGCAGAGCATCAAAAAGAAACTCGGATCAATATTCAGAAGGATTAGGCTAGGTCATAAATGGCAGTTATATTTTTGTTGGCTATAGACTTTATTACTCCGTATACGGTCACTTAATGATGCTAAAAAATCTTTCCAATAAACGAGCCTCGCCGATAATAATTTCACCACTTCCGGTAAGGTGTTCCTGGTAAGCTAATTCTTTATCATAGCTCGTAAGCAACTGATTGGGCAAATCCGCTTCTATCCGGTACACTTTAGTATTGCCTGATGTTGACAACGTTTTATGATCAGTGGCCAGCACTCCTTCCAATATTCCAAACTCCATCTCGGGATAGTTGTCTAACTTTAGTAAGACCTTTTGTCCCGCTTGAATTTTCCCGGAATTGAGCAAGGGCAATTCCAATTGAGCCACGTATTGAGGCGGGTTTTCTGGAACGATAGTCAAGAGCAAATTTTGATTTTCTCCCTGCTCCATTTGACCTTGAGCTACTGCCCCAACATGACCATTAATCTGTGAACGGAGGAGGTGTTGGTCACTCCAGGAAGCCAGGGCATCCTTGAGTTGTTGATAGTCTTGAAGCACTTTTTGAAAGGATGCTTGCCGGGGCAGTGAATGGGACTGCTTCTCGTCCTGATGATGCGTATAGGTCAAATAACTATTTTCAAACTGTGCAAAAGGAGCTTGCAAAGCGCCCAGGTATAAAGGCGGTAGTTGATGAAATGGGAAAACCAGATCTTTGGAATTGGTCGGCAGGGTATCCAGAATAGACTGAAGCAATAATACATCACTTCCCTGAGCCTCGCTTTCCAGTATCGCTAGCACCGAACCTTTAAAGACCGGGTCACCAGTCGAAACCAAGATTGTTTGCACCGATTTATCTTTATCAATAAAAACTTGTTGTTCAGGAAATTTATTGAAAACCTGAGCAGTGGTTCTTAGCATTTCAGGATATTTCACCATCCAGGCCAGCAAGAGTAAAAGTGCAATCAGAGTCCCAAAGAGCAAATTCCCCCAACGGATCATCCAATGAGGTACTGCGGTCAGGATTTCCTGTACATTTTCTTCTCGCAAGCGAAAATCACTAGGTCCATCAGCATGCAACAGCTGTACTTTGACCTCTTTCGTTGCCACAGAAGTTTTAGTCTTTGGAGGGACGAAAGTAATGGTATTTTCTTTTGACTTGACGGGTACTTGCATCACCCGACCATCAGCCAATTGAATTCTTCTTTGTCCGTCCTGAAGCGGGGGGGTATTTTTTTTCTGATTTGACATAAGCTATCAATTTCCTAATTCAAGTTGATTTTTTACCAATTCATAATATTTACCTTTTTGTTCGATGAGCGTCTTGTGATTGCCCACTTCTACAGCTCGGCCTTCTTCCAATACAACAATCTGATGAGCATTCTTTACGGTACTGAGTCGGTGAGCAATAATTACCACGGTACGGTTTTCAAAAAACTGATCGAGTTTTTCCATGATCGATTTTTCATTATTGGCATCAAGCGAAGAGGTGGCCTCATCAAAAAACAAAAACTGCGGATCTTTGTAAACTGCTCTTCCGATCAGGACGCGTTGCTTTTGCCCGGTACTGAGCCCCATTCCTTCCATTCCAATCTTAGTATTGTAGGAAAGGGGTAGTTCTTCTACAAAGTCTTTTACATTGGCAATATCTACCGCCTCTTTGAGTTTTTCCTGGTTTATTTCCTCTTCTCCTACCCCGATATTTTGAGCGATGGTATCATTGAAAATATAGCCTTCCTGCATGACCACTCCACAATGCTTCCGCCAGGTTTGTTGCGACAAGTTTTGCAAATCCACCTTGCCGACTTTAATACTTCCTTTATTGCCCTCATAAAACTTGAGTAGCAATTTCATCAAGGTTGTTTTACCACTACCACTTACTCCCACGATGGCCGTTACTTTATTGGCCGGGATGGTCAGATTGAGATCGTGCAGTACGGGTTTGAAAGCTCCCATGTAACGAAAGCTGAGGTTTTTGATTTGAATATCCTGCCCCAGTGGAATCTCCTTTATTTTTTGGGCATCGATCTGTTCTTCGTCTTCTCTATGATGAATTTCGCCCAGCCGTTCCAGGGAGATTTTGGCATCTTGTAGTTCTTTGAGAAAATTGATAATTTGTAAAATCGGTGCATTCAACTGCCCAACGATATAAGTGATGGCCAACATCATCCCCAAGGTAATCTGACCATTGATTACCAACATAGCGGCACTCACGGTGATCAATATATTTTTCAACTCATTGATAAAACCAGAGCCTACATTTTGATATTGATCGAGGCTAAGCCCTTCTACAGAAAGATTGAACAACTTTGCTTGCAGGAATTCCCAGGACCAGCGCTTTTGTCGCTCCGCATTGTGCAGTTTGATTTCCTGCATACCATTGATCAATTCGATCACTTTGCTTTGTTCCTCACTGATCTGCTTAAAGCGTTTATAGTCCAGCGCTCTTCTCTTTTTGAAGAAAAACAATACCCAGGCAAAATAGAGAAAGGTGCCCACCAAAAAAATAGAAAAAATAATTCCACTGTACCAGGCCAACACAAAACCAAAGGTGAGTAAGTTGATCGTAGAAAACAACACACTCAAGGAAGAGGTCGTCAAAATAGTTTCTATTCGTTTATGGTCATTAATCCGTTGCAAAATATCTCCGGTCATCCGCACATCAAAAAAGGCAATGGGCAAATTCATCAGTTTGATAAAGAAATCAGAGATTAGGGAAATATTAATTCTCGTACTTAAGTGGAGTAAAATCCAGCCTCGAATCATTTCTACAGAAGTCCTGCCAACAAATAAAAACAACTGTGCCACCAAGACCAATATGATAAAATTGATATCCATATTTTTGATCCCTACATCTACGATACTTTGTGTAAGGAAGGGGAATATCAGTTGTAAAACACTAGCCGCAAAAAGCCCGATGATTAGTTGAACTAAGAAGGGTTTGTATTTATAGAGATAGCTCATCAGATAAGGTAGGCCAAAAGTTATGGAGTCCTCATCGGCCTCATCTTTCAGCAATCGAGGAGTTGCCTCTAAAAGCATGGTGACCCCTTCCCGGGTATTTTCATCGGCATTTTTTCCAATCCATCCTTCGATAAATTCTTCCTTAGAATAGCGGAGTAAACCAAAACCAGGATCAGAAACATAGCAGACATCGCCTTTGATTTTATAAAGCACTACAAAGTGCTTTTTGTTCCAATGCACAATGCATGGCAATGGCGCCTCCCGCAATTTTTGAAAATCAATTTTTACGGCCAAAGATCGAAAACCTACTTTCTCTGCTGCCTGCCCAATATTCTTCAGGTTGCTCCCCATCCGGGTGGTTTCCGAAAGGGTTCGGAGTTTTTGGATGTTCAATAATTTCCCGTAATGCTTGGCAATGATCTTGATACAAGTAGGGCCACAATCCTTCGCATCAGCTTGCTTATAGAAAGGGAAATTTCTAAACCGATGAACGATGGATTTCTTTTTACTGACGATGGTTTGTTCTTCTTGTAATACCATAATGGTAGTATTAGTAGCGTAAAAAAATAATTTCTAAAGTCGATCCTGCACTAGGTTCTTTGCATCGTATTGGCCTTTTTGAGTGGATGCTGGCTCTGTTCTGCCCACTGTCCGGTATAGGGATCATAGCCACATTTGAGCGGCTTGCTCAAATCATTTTCGGGATCAGTGGTATAGGCTCGGCAGTCGGTACAGATGTATCTGAATTCGCAATCTTTACAAACGTTTATTTGGTCTTTATTGATGTTCCAGTATTTTTTAAATTGCTTTTCTTGCAATGCTTCCACCAGGCTACTTGAATCAATACTGCCAAAAGAAGTAGGCATAGAAGGACAGTTGCGAATCATACCGCGTTTGTCGATAGAAATTTTTCCATTCAAGCAGGTATTGTGCTTTTGGGCTTCCGCAAAAGTTTTGAGATGGATAGAAAAAAGACCTTTGTCGATCACGCCACAACTCTTTTCAGATTGAATGGCTCCTGGCATTAAAATGAGGTAGCGAGAAGATCCCATCGACTGTACTCTTTTGCCATTTGGGGAGCGATGCAGCACCACATTATTGATGCGTTTATAAGCTTGAAACAGGGCTACAAAATCTTCCAATTTACCATCTTCTGGATAAGCAAAGGCAAAATCGACACCAATGGAATTGGATTGAATTTCATCCATATAATCCAGGATATTCAAAACAGTATCCAGGGCAATAGGATGGTAAAAACGAAACTGAATAAACTTGCAGTGCAGATCGCTCAATTGCCGGATCGCACTGCGCCAATCGTAATCGGAAATCGCATCGAAGTCGATTATGGCATTGGAGACTTCCATGGGCTCCTCCCAATCCAGGCTGAGCTTGGGAAAGAGCTCGGGGGTATCGGTGAGAAAAGCAAATTCATTTTTCAATAAAACCTGAAAATAATTGTCAATAATCTCATCGTACTGATGTTCA
>CALLVY010000153.1 GCA_938015925.1 uncultured Saprospiraceae bacterium | reverse complement strand
TATCGAAAAGGGAAATGCATCAGGAGATCATTGAAGGTATAAATCCCCACCTCGGATTTAAGGAGTGCTCCCTTTACCGGTCCGACACCTTTCAGGTACTCGATTGGACTTTCCAGAAAATCTTTGGTGTTTGACATAGTTCTACAAATGTAATAAAAATCCAATTTTAGTCGCGTTTTAAAAACCAGACTATTATTAGATCAATCCGAAAAACTTAAGTTTTTTTTAATTCCAAGTTCAGCTTTATAAGGGAATCTTTTGAGGAAACTTAGGGTTTAATAGTGAAATGGTTTTGGAATCTCTAATGGAAATTAATTTTAGAGTATTACTTAAAATCTATTTAATACCTTTGCAGTTCAAAATCTGGGAATTAGGTACCAACTTATTTGCCAGATCTAAAAAAATATCGATGGAATCGAAAAGACAAAAGCAAGTGTCTGAGATAGTAAGAAGACACTTTAGTACAATGTTGCAACAAGAAGGGGCGAATATCTATGGTTCCTCCGTATTGGTGACCGTGACGAATGTGGTGATGGCGCCAGACCTTAAATTAGCTAAGATCTACCTCAGTATATACAATACCGAAAACAAGCAAGAAGTCATTTTGTTGATGGAAAAAGAACACCAGAAACTCAAGCAGGCTTTTTATTATCGGATTCGCAAGCACCTCCGCCGGATGCCCGATTTTGATGTTTATCTGGATGATACCCTCGACGAAATGTATCGCCTCAATGAATTGTTCCACGATTTGAATACGAATAATCAAATGGGCAAAAAAGAAGAAGAGGAATAAAGGCAGATTTAGTTGTCAGCTATATTGGCTACGTTTACTCGGCGAGCCAAGTGATTGGGTATTTTTATCAAACGATCGGCCAATAACAATTCAACAGATTCTCCTTCCATATCTTGCATGATGAATGGCGTACCAGGGAGAAGGCTGTGTTGCCAAAGCTGGGTGCTAATGTGTTCGTCGATTTGATTTTCTGCAATACAAGCTTGCTGATTTTTCTTGAGGGTGTTTAATGGAAAGTCAGGTACGGGGCCCTTTAATGGAATAGGCGAGCCATGTGGATCGAGCGGAGGAAACCCAAGGGTACGGTCTACTTCATCCAACAATTCATCAGAAAGTAAATGCTCATATTTTTCTGCATCTTCATGGATTTGCTCTTCTGTCAAACCCATTTTTCTAACCAAATAAGTTTCCCATAAGCGATGCGCCCGAACTAGTCTGGTGGCCTCCTTCTCTCCCAAGACTGTCAATTGGAGGGATTCTCCGGTGCCTTCTGCCCAAGCTCTATTCTTTAGGGTTTGCAGATTTTTATTAAAAGTATTATTGCCAAAACCCAATCGCGCTTTCAAAGCGGTACGAGTAAGTGTTTCTTTTTGTGCCAAACGATGCGCTTGCTTTAGGGTGTCTTCTAATTGGATGCGATCGCGCAATTTTCTTTTTTGGAAAAATCGAAAAACCAACCCTTTCTGCGGAGAAAAGAAGACCGCCAATAGGTAAATAAAGGTAGCGGTTATCGCCATCGCCGGACCAGGAGTGGTAGAAAATACAATAGCAAGTAAGAGCCCCAAAACCGCAGAAACCAAACCAACCACAGAGGCAATAAAAATCACCCACTTCAATCGGTTGGATAATAATAAAGCCGTGGATGCCGGAGTAATCAACATCGCCACCACCTGGATGACACCAACGGTTTGTAGCGAAGCAACTACTGCAAAGGATAAAAGCAGCATCAGAAAATAGTGAATCACACTTACCGAGACTCCCATCGTCTCCGCAATCACTGCCTGAAAGGTAGACACGAAAAGATAGCGGTAAAAGAGCCAAAGACTGATCAATACATAGATGCAAATGGCAGCCGTGAGAATCAGATCTTCATTATAAACGCCAAGTGTATTTCCAAACAAGAAGTCTTTTAAATCCAAGTGGACTCCTTCATTATGGCTGATATAAGAAATGCCAATAACTCCAATAGAGAACATGGCTGTAAAGACGATGCCTATCGCGGCGTCATTTTTAGTTTTTACATTTTGTTGAATCCAGGTAATGCCAATGGCAGTCGTAAGTCCAGCCAATACTGCCCCTGTAAAAAATCCTAAGGTACTATAGCCAACCAATACAAAGGCAATGACCACACCCGGTAAAATGGCATGTGCCAGGGCATCGCCAATCAGTGCCATATTTCGCAATACAATAAAGCAGCCTAATGCGCCGCACATAATCCCAACCATCGAGGAGGCAATTAATGCGCGAATCGCCCATTCTTGTTGAAATGCTTCTATTAATTCCTGCATAAATGTCTTCTATGATTACTAAAACTATAACAAAAGTAGGGAATTTTTTGTAGAAACAAAATTAGTTTTTAGGCTAGTCTAAAAATTTACTTCAGCATTTCAGCAAGGATCCCTTCTTTCATCGCATAGCCGGATACCAGGATATTACTGGCTTGCGTTTTTTGTAAGATGAAATCGATCAGGAGTAAGGCGACGACAATCATCTCGGCCTTTTCTTTGGGCAAATCTTGCATTTGGAATCTTTGGGCCAGTGACTTTTGTAGGATTTTTTTGAGGAAGGGAGGAAAGTTGTGGGCGGGAATAATGGAATGATTGGCATCTATGACTTCTGCCTGTAAAAAAGATTGGAGTACATCAAATGCACCGGAGGCACCGACGATATTGGGAATCTGATGATTCTGTAGTGCTTTGAGGAGAGGTTGGAGTTCTTGTTTGAAAAATTGTTGGATCTGTTGAATATTGGAAAGCTTAATCGGATCACTGCTTTGCCAGTCTCGATATAAAACGGCGACCCCGATAGGAAAACTTTGTGCCCAATAAACTTGATCTTGATCTGCAATTATAAATTCGACACTTCCTCCTCCAATATCAATAATCAGATTTTTTTCCAATCCAAAAGGTACCGCCTGAATAACGCCTTGATGGATTAGACGAGCTTCCTCTTCGCCAGGAATCAATTGAATATCAAAATTGCTGAGTGTTTTGACCTGATTGATAAAATCAAGTCCATTGCTTGCAGTACGCAGAGCTGCGGTACCGAAAATTTTTAAATCTTCTACTTCGTATTTATCTAGGATGCTACGATAGCTTTGGAGCGTATCCAAACCTCTTTGGAAGGGAGCGGTTCCAATTTGATGAATACCATTTTCAGCCAGTTTGACATAAGTGCTTTTTCGGAAAAGTTCTTTGAACGGTTTTCCTTTTTGAGCTTCAACAATGAGTAAATGAAAAGTATTGGTTCCTAAATCAATGACTGCCAATTTTTTCATTTGATTATTTCTGTTGGGTAGAAGAATTTATGATGTTCTGGAAAAATTTCACTCCTTCCGCGGTCATCTGATTTGATTTGACAGGCTTTTGATTTTCCATAAAAATAAAATAAGTACACTTGGGGGTGAAATAAAAATCCGCCTCTGCAACGGCCTCTCCTTTATTTTGAAAAAACACTCTACCCATTGCTTTACAACTAGGATCGATTCGAGCAGGTTTATCTGAAATTTGTCGCAAAGTACTTTCAATAGCAGGACGTTCTACCATATTCATACTGATTGGCAGTTCATAGAAAAGGTAATCTATCGATGTGGTGTTGTTCCACATGTTTTGCATCTCTTCCATTGTAATACTTGGGTAAAGCGCGTCTCCAGCAGGACCCGGAACTGTTTGTTCAGGTGTACTTGGAGGATTATTGGTTTCTTGATTTGCTGCATCATTGGAGCCGCAGGCTGTTAAGCAAAGAACAAAGAATAGAGAGTAGATAAATTTTAACATGGATTTTATTTTAGCAGCTGAAACGCCTACTGGTATTTTGTAGGAATTGATTTATGGTTTAAGCAGTATGATCTCAAAGGTATAAGGCTTGATTTAATTCAAAACAAATATTCTGCCCGAACAGTCAGGAAATGACTCAATAGTGAATTTTGATTGATTTGTGGTGTTTTGCGTCGGTCAAAAAGAAAGACAAAAGATCGATTGTAACGAAAATAAAAAGCAAAGTGACTATTAACCATATATCGGACGCCTGCCAAAAAATAAATATCACTATCTTGAAAAATATCAGGATCATTATCAAAAGGAGTATCAATGACCTTACTACTAATCAAACGCCCGTAGGCGAAACCCGCATCCAAGTTGATTCGATAATAAGTCTCATCCTCCGATAGCCAATCACCCAAGCTAACGTAAACCGGGATATCCACATAATTAGTGGTGATATTAAAAAGGACTCCGGGGGAAGGATTATTGATGCCTGTAGGATATCGGCTACCACGCTGAGCAAAGAGGATTTCCGTATTCAAGTTCCATTTGTCGGTTAGGTAAATAATGCCCTTGATTCCTCCGGTCAATCCGACTTTATTATACCCGGCACTTTGGTCGCCATTCAATTGAGCAGCTGTAAGGCCAGCTACGATTCCTGCGTTGAAACGCCTTTCTTGAGCCTTGGTTTCTCCACTGCTCAAGAAAATTAAAAGTAATAGGGCGCTTTTTAAAATACCATAGTAGGTCGTATGATTCATAGTCAATTAAGCTTTTTTTCTAATCTAGTGTTTAAAATGCCGAGTGCTTGTGAATTCAAACACCAATAAAATTGGTTAAAGTATTTACTTATGAACGACTTAAACCAAGGCATATTTTAGCCTACTTTTCAGAAAAACAAAGAAGGTTGCCAAACATATTGCGAATATACATTGCTTTTTGCGATATTTGTACCATCTGAATATCAAACCAAACTTATGAAGTTTACGAAACATACCCTAAAGAAAGTAGAAGATTTGTTTGATGAACTTGATTATGAGATCATCTATGGTAAAGGTAACTTTCAATCAGGTTACTGTTTGGTGGAAAGCCAGAAAAA
>CALLVY010000152.1 GCA_938015925.1 uncultured Saprospiraceae bacterium | reverse complement strand
ATTCCTATTCTTTTCTCCAAAAAACTACATTGCGTTTCTTTGAAGTGGTCTTAATATTTTTTCCTCTTCAAGTTTTCTGTATTTTGCAAAATAAAAACTAGCAATTTACAGATATGATAAAACCGATCTCCCTTTTCCTCTTAATAGCTTTGCCGCTATTCCTTTTTGGTTTTTCCAAGCCAGATCATCCAAGCTGCCAAGAAAAAAACACCCTATCCAAAATTGACCGCATCGAACCGCCTAATTGGTGGGCAGGTATGGTAGATCCAAAACTACAACTCCTCCTACACGGAGAAGCCATCGGACACCTCCGCGTAGAAATTAATTATCCCGGTGTAATCGTCCAACAAATCACCAGAACATCAAATGACAATTACCTCTTCCTCGATCTCGATATCGGAGCAGCTCGCGCAGGTACATTTACCATTCAATTAAAAGATCAAGAAAAAACCATTCTCCAAAAAGAATATACTTTACAAGAAAGAAGCAGTGATCCAAAAGATCGAAAAAGTTTCGATCAATCCGATGTCCTCTACCTCATCACCCCCGATCGTTTTGCCAATGGCGATCCCAAAAACGACGACCTTCCAGGTATGAAAGAGAAAGCCAATCGATCCTTTAAAGGTGGTCGACACGGAGGAGACATCGAAGGCATTCGCCAAAATCTAGACTATATCCACGACCTGGGTTTTACCGCCATTTGGCTCAATCCCGTTTTAGAAAATGACATGCCCAAATATTCTTATCATGGTTATTCCACTACTGATTTTTACAAAGTAGATCCTCGCTTTGGTAGCAATGAAAGCTACCTCCAATTGTCCCAGGAAGCCCGCGCCAAAGACATCGGCCTCATCATGGACATGATCGTCAATCACTGCGGTTCCCATCATTGGTGGATGGAAGATTTGCCCTCCGAAGATTGGATCAACCAATGGGCCGAACCAACTTACACCAATCACCTAAAAACCTTGAGTCAAGATCCTCATGCCGCCCAAAGCGATCAAAAAGTTTTCTTTGACGGCTGGTTTGTGGCGACCATGCCCGACCTCAATCAAAGAAATTCCCTACTCGCCACCTACCTCATTCAAAATAGCATCTGGTGGGTCGAGTATGCACATCTCGCAGGTATTCGTATGGATACTTATCCTTATCCGGATATGCATTTTATGAGTCTTTGGACGGAAAAAGTAAGGGCAGAATTTCCCTATCTCAATATCGTCGGAGAAGAGTGGAATGAAGACCCTTCGATCATCGCCTACTGGCAACAAGGAAAAAACAATCCCAATGGTTATACCTCTGCCCTACCTTCCTTAATGGACTTCCCTTTGCAAATTTCCATGGTGGAAGCGCTTACCACTGAAGAAGCTTGGGGCACGGGTTGGATCACTTTATACGAAGCCTTAGCCAAGGATTTTATATACCCCAATCCAGAAGCCTTGGTCGTCTTTCCAGACAACCATGATATGCCGCGCTTTTTTGCGCAAGTTGGGGAGCAGGAAAATTTATATCGCCAAGGCTTGGTGTATACCTTGACGACTCGTGGGGTACCGCAAATTTATTATGGAACGGAAGTTTTGATGACGAGTCCGACGGAGCGGGATGATGGCGTGGTGCGTAGTGATTTCCCTGGCGGGTGGACTGGTGATGCGGTGAATGCTTTTGAGGGGACTGGTCTAAGTACGCAGCAGCGGGAGGCGCAGGCTTTTTTAAAACAGCTTTTGCAATGGCGGAAAAAAAGTAAGGTGGTTCATTATGGGAAACTGATGCACTTTGCTCCGCAGGATGGGGTGTATGTTTATTTCCGGTATGATGGGGCGGAGAAGGTGATGGTGATTTTGAATAAGAATGAGGCGGCTTATGATTTGGACTTGGATCGGTTTGGAGAAATGATTGGGGAGGCGAAAATGGCGAAGGAGGTATTGAGTGGTCGTAGCATTTCTTTATTGGGTGCGGTGGCTTTGCCTCCGATGGAGGCTTTGATTTTGGAGTGGGGGGAATAGGGCTTGGTAAGAAATCGAGTTTGGCAAAAATAAAGGATATGGATTTCTTTATAAACCCTTTGACTATAGCAGACGGGGTGGTAGGTAAACCTGTTTATTTTCACCACCAATACTTTGGCGTCTATTTTGTTATAAACAACACATAACAAATCCCAAAGTAATAGGAAATGGCAAATATTGAACATCTAAAAATAATAGAACAAGGTGTTGCGACCTGGAATAAGTGGCGAGTAGAAAACAAAACGATTACTCCTGACCTAAGTCATGCCCAACTTCAAGAGGTAAACTTGGCTAAAGCTAATTTTCAGAGCTGTAATCTATCGAGGGCTAACTTATCAAAAGCGATATTAGTTGGTGCTAATTTTGAGCAAGCAAAGCTAGACAATGCCAATTTATCAGAATCCTTTTTAGTTGGGGCCAATTTTTATCAAGCCAATTTAGTTTCTGCCAATTTAACAGATATTGACATCAACAAAACCGTCATTTTTAAAGAAGGAGAAAACGAAGAAGATTACACCGTTTTTAATGGGCTTGACCTCCATCAAGCTTTCCTGATATACGCCAACTTATCAAACTCCAACCTCAAGGGAGCTAATTTAAGTGGCGCTAATTTGAAGATGGCCCAACTATACCAAACCAATCTAACGGAGGTTAATTTGAGCCAGGTAGAACTTAGTCATGCTGACCTCACCCAAGCGACCTTGATAAGGACGAATATAGAAGGCGCCAGCATTACAGATACGCAGCTTTACGGAATAGCCACCTGGGATTTGATTGGTATTCCCAAAGTCCAGAAAGACCTCATCATCACCCCCTCAGATCAAGCCAAAATCACCGTTGACAATATCGAAGTCGCTCAGTTTATTTACCTGATGCTCAACAATCAAAAAATCCGGGATGTGATCGGTACCATAGCCAAAAAAGGAGTCTTGATTTTAGGCAGGTTTTCTGAAGAAAGAAAACCAATATTAGATGCTATCCGAGAAGAATTAAGAAAGCTGGACTTTGTCCCGATGATGTTTGATTTTGAAAAAATAAAATCCAGAGATTATACGGAGACCGTTAAGGTTTTAGCAGGAATGTCTCGATTTGTAATCGTAGATATAACGCATCAAAGCAGCTGCCCTCTGGAACTACAAGCTACCGTTCCTGATTATAAAATCCCCTTTCTTCCAATCATCCTAAAAGGTGAAAGACCTTTCGCTATGCTGATTGATCTAATCAGAAAATACGATTGGGTTTCCCAAGTCTTAGAATATAAATCCAAGGAGGAATTGATAGATCGTTTACAAGTAGAAATAATTGAAGAGGCCATAGGTATAGAACAGACTTTGCAAAGAAAAGCAAGAAGTTCTTATATCAGAGCGAATAGGTAAAGATGTGGCACTAGAAAAACTCCATACATTTTCCTATCTTCACCCTATACCATAACAATACTTAACATGCCAGTCCGCCTCACCAAAGAAGAAAAAATAAAAATCCTAAATGCCGACGATGTATTCGGCATTATGCAAAAGATACTCCTCCGCGAAAACAAAATCAATCGCAAACGAGAACACCTTTGGGCGATTGGATTGGAACCCAATAATCAGATTCAGTTTATAGAATTAATCAGTATGGGGAGTAAGACCAAAACCATTGTCGAACCGATGGAGGTTTTTTCTTTTGCGCTGCAAAAGAAGTCGGATAAAATTATTTTGGTACACAATCATCCGAGTGGGGAATTGGAGCCTTCGGAGGGCGATAAGGATGTGACGGATCGGTTGATTCAGGTGGGTTTGATTGTGGATGTTCCGGTGGTGGATCATTTGATTATTTCTGTGGAGTCGTTTATGAGTTTTGCACGGGAAGGTTTGCTGGAGGAATTGGGGAGGAGTTTGAAGTATGTGCCGCCTTATAAGCTTGCGGCGCGGATAAAGGAGTTGGCTAAAGCCGAAGGAAGGAAAGAGGAGAAGCTAAAGCTTTCTAAGGAAATGGCTAAGAAATTAAAAATCAAAGGAATGACTCCAGAAGAAATTAGTGAGGTTACTGGACTTCCCGTAGCAGAAATCAAGAAAATACGAGTCCCTAAAAAGAAGGGCTAAGGA
This sequence comes from uncultured Saprospiraceae bacterium, assembly GCA_938015925.1. Taxonomy (GTDB): domain Bacteria; phylum Bacteroidota; class Bacteroidia; order Chitinophagales; family Saprospiraceae; genus CALLVY01. The sequence continues at coordinate 10,324 of CALLVY010000152.1, read as the reverse complement.
TTTGGAAAAAAATTTCTTCTAAATGTTTTATTTTCTCTCTAAAACCGCTGGAGAAGATGCTTGACTAAATATAGAGATAACTGTATATTTGTGTTAATTGTACCTGACACGCCTATCTGTAGAAGCGCACCACGGTGGGTCTTCTTTTTTTTACATTATAAAGTACCATAAGCCACCTCTTACTCTTCTTCATTTTAAACAGATAAAAATGAAAACCTCCATAAAACCAAAGCTCAACAAATACCTAAAAGAGTTGACTCGAACAGAATTAGAAAAAGAAGTCAAGAAGCTTTACTCCAAGTTCAGGGACGTAAAAAAATATTATGAATTGGAATTAAGTCAGGATACCTCAAAAGTGTTAGAGGAATTTAAAGGGCGCATTGAAAAAGAGTATTTTCCCAATAGAGGATTTGGAAGAGCAAGCAATAAAGAGAGTAGAAAAGTAATTACGGAATTTAAGAAAATTTCGATTTTTCAAAAAGATGTGATTGAATTGTTACTTTATCGAGTGGAAATGATGGTTGAGTTCACTAAAGCTTATGGAGATATAGACGAGCCCTTTTATAACTCTCTTGAAAGTTCTTATGGGGAAGCGTGTAAATTAATCGTAAGTGAAGACTTAGAAAAAGAATACAAGGAGACGTGCCGACAATTAATGGATGAAACTTACCATTTGGGAGGGGGCTTAGATGACAAGATAATGTATATTTATGACCGTTTTTTCTAGAATAAATCATTGGAAATATGATAAGCAGAGAACAAAGTATCATCAATAAAGTCGAATCCAGTCTCCCCATTTCAATCTTTCCAGAAAGGGATATCCTCCCCAAACTGAGAGAACATTTTGAGGACGATTCCATCAACTTAAACACCCCATTTGAAATCCACAAACTGTTCGACATGCGGGAAGGAGGTGGAATAACTTGTGAAATCAAAACCAAAGGATCGACCGATGAAGATACGGCAACCGTATTTCTATGCTCGATCACTCATTTTAGAGTAAAGCGAGGAGAACCCTTCTTTTCAGAACTAGAAAAGTATCGAATAAAAAGAATCCGAAGATTAAGTCGACAAAATAGGAGGTAATAAAAAGGAAGCAATATTCCCCCAAAAGAAAAAAGAGCTCTGTCAATGAAGACAAAACTCTTTATTTCTCAATGTAGCGAGAGGGCGGCTTGAACGCCCGACCTCAGGATTATGAATCCTGCGCTCTAACCAGCTGAGCTACCTCGCCCTATTTAGCGGTCGCAAATATAGGGCTTTTTAACTTTATTGGAAACCTCAACCGAAAAAATATTTATTCCAGCCTTTATTTTTTTAGCTGACTTGGCAAAGATCCCCAAATCATTGAGCTTTCTTCGCTTCGAACAGCTTGTTCTGTCCTTTTTTGAAGGCCTTGCGTCGATTAGAGGCGCCACTATCTCGGCAATAATCCCTATTTTTGCTCCTTCAACAAGACTTTAAACCAAAATATTCCTAGTTCTTCTTTTCAAAATTACGTATACCCTTCCATGGATTTTATTATTGTCATCGCTTTAGTCATTCTTTCTGGTTGTTTTAGTGGGCTGACGCTCGGTTTTTTTAGTTTGAATCTGACCTCTTTGGAGCGGAAGATGAAATTGGGAAATGCGCAAGCTAAAAAGGTATATCCAATTCGCAAAAATGGCAATCTACTCTTGTGTACCTTGCTCTTGGGAAATGTGGCGGTCAATTCCGCCATGGCCATCTTTCTGGGCAATATTGCCACAGGACTGATCGCTGGATTAATTTCTACGTCTTTGATTGTGGTTTTTGGAGAAATCATTCCACAGGCCTTCTTTTCCAGAAATGCCTTGAAGTTTGGGGCCAGTTCGGTTTGGTTGGTGCGCATCTTTATTTTTATCCTCTACCCTATTGCCTTTCCGATGGCCTGGATTCTCAATCGAGTCTTGGGCGAAGAGCTGGCTACGATTTGGAACAAAAAAGAAATCGAAGAAATCATCCGACACCATGAGGATGCCGATGAAAGTGAAATCGACGCCGATGAAGAACGGATCTTATTGGGGGCTTTGGCTTTCTCGGATATGACGGCTGATAAAATCGCTACTCCCCGCCCGGTGGTTTATACGCTGAGCACAGAAACCGTTATTGACAAAGAATTAATCTTAACAATTAAGGAAAAAGGCTTTTCCAGAATCCCGGTGAGCAGTAGTGCCAATAATGTGGATGACATCAAAGGTATTTTGTTGGTCAAAGATTTATTGGCGATTGATATGGAAGCGGGCATTAAAGTGGAAGAATTGGTTCGACCGGATGTTTTGTTTATCAAAGAAAAAATGCGTTTGGATGATTTACTCAATCACTTTTTAGCAGACAAAAAACACCTGGCTTGTATCTTTGATGAATTTGGTGTTTTTCAAGGAGTCGTTAGTTTGGAAGATGTCATCGAAGAAATTTTAAAAGCAGAGATCATCGACGAAGCCGACAAGGCTAAGGATATGAGAGCGGTGGCTGCTAGAATGAATAAGAAAGATTTACTGGGTTAAGAATAACTTCTAGGTACGGACAAAAAATTAAGTGTCCCGCAGATTCCGCAGAGGTGAGGATCGACCGAAGTAAATGCCCCGTAAAAAATCTGCGAAATCTGCGCGATCTGCGGGAAACAAAACACCTCCCATTTCATCCTTTCTTATTTTTTTGTCCTATCCCAAAAAATAGCTCTTTATCCACAAAAAAACCAGAAGCGTTTCAACTACTAAATGTACTTTTGCAAAATGCTTCAAAGCCCTAAAAAACTTTATACCCGCCCTTTTCTTTTACTCTGTCTAAGTCACGTTCTTTTTGCCGGGAGTTTTAATATGATGATCCCCGAATTGCCGGCTTACCTCAGCAGCATGGGCGGAGAAGACTACAAAGGTTTGATCATTGCTCTGTTTACTTTGACGGCGGGTTTGTCTCGGCCTTTTAGTGGGCAATTATCCGATACCATTGGCCGGGTGCCGGTGATGATTATTGGAACTTTGGTTTGTGTCTTTGTCAGTTTATTGTATCCATTCGTTAGTTCTGTTACAGGCTTTTTATTGCTGCGATTTTTCCATGGTTTTTCCACAGGTTTTAAACCAACAGCGGCTACTGCTTTTGCCGCAGACATCATGCCTACTGATCGGCGCGGAGAAGGCATGGGCATCTTGGGAATTAGTATGAACTTGGGCGCTTCTATGTTTCCACCCATTGGCAGTTATCTGGTGATGAATTATTCTATGGACTCGATGTTCTATACTTCTTCTTTTCTGGCACTGGTTTCTATTTTTTTGCTTTTGGGTTTAAAGGAAACTTTAGTTGATCCGCAAAAATTCCGTCCTGCCTTACTCAAGGTATCTCCAAAAGACATCATTGAGCCCAGCGTTATTCCTCCTGCTATTGTCATCTTATTGGTTTATCTGACTCTTGGGGTTTTATTGACGATTACTCCGGATCAGGCCGATCATTTGGGTTTGAGTAATAAGGGATTAATATTTACGAGTTTTACCATTTTTGCCATTTTATCCAGAGCGGTGGCCGGGCGATTTTCGGATCGCTATGGAAGAATCATTGTGCTTAAGTTTTCGATCTTGCTCCTCGGTGGAGCTTTGGTTTATATGGGACTCTCGAATAGTCCTTTTCATTTATTGATGGCTGGTGGCGCTATTGGTTTTTCTATGGGCGTTGCTGCTCCTGCGGTTTTTGCCTGGGTAATTGATCTTAGCCCTGAAGGGCGGATGGCTCGTTCTATGGCAACCGTTTATATTGCTTTGGAAATTGGAATTGGTGGAGGTGCTTTGCTTTCTGCCTGGATTTATAATAATGATCCTGCCAATTTTTTCATGGCCTTTATGGTCACTGCTGGCTTTACTTTGCTGGCGGGGATTTATTTGCAGTTTATTTATAAAGGGCCCGCTTAGGATCATGTGAAAAATAAGTTATAAAGGCATGTGTCGAGCTTGTCGAGATGTTTGGGTCGATTACTTTGTTTCTAATCGAGGCGGTGAAATGCGACTTATGCCGTAGCATAACGAGCATTTTGCCAACGAAAAGTAGGAACAAAGGGCTTGTATTGAGCTTGTCGAAACAAGCAGTCAAATGTTATAAGTTATTCTTTACACGATCCTTAGGGACAAAAAAAATAGGGGAAGGCCGTCGGCCTTCCCCATCCAATATTTTATATTGGTATTCTATAAATTATGGTTCTCTGACCAATCCCGTGTGTGAGTCAACCAAAAAGAAGAAAAAACGTTTCTTAACAGTCACTTTTTTATTCTTCTTTTTGGTTGACCACGGGATTTGTCCAAGAACGTAAATTATTTTGTCTTCACAAATCGCTCCGTAGAGATCATTCCCAATTCATTGCTCACCTGAACAAAGTAGATGCCCATTGGCAATTCAGAAACGTCCATGCTAGTAATATTATTTGCTTGAGCATTGGCAGTCTGAATAACTTTACCATTGGTATCAAAGATGGTGATTCGCTCAGAATCGCTAAATGGGTTTTCACTGATCGAAACATTGATCCAATCCGTTGCAGGGTTAGGAGCTACAGATACGTCTGTAAAGTCCGTCAAGTCTACTGCTCCAAAACGAGTAACAGCATCACCTGGCTCACCGGCAAAGCCCTGACAATTAGGCAAATCAACCATTATACATTGAGTAACATCACAATTTCCTTGAGTGATAGTCAAACATACTTCAAAAGGCCCCATCCCAACAAAGGTAACGAGTAAATGCTGACCAAATGAAGGAACCGAAACTCCATCAACCGTATAAGCATAAGTTGCATCACCACATTCACTCTCAACAGTACTTTTAATTGGTTGAATCCAAGTAAGGCAACCACTTCCAAATACACGGTACTCCAATGTTCCGATATCCAATCCACAACATGGGTCTGGGTCAGGATCACAACCGTCCACCACTACCTCAATACATTCCCGCACGCTACAGTCCACTCCAGTAATGCTGTTAGTAACCGTAAAAGTTAGACAAGCAGTATAAGTTCCATCTGCTGGATAGTCATGGAAATAGCCACCAGTTAAAGGATCAGTATCGCTAGTAGTCCCATCACCGAAATCCCAAAAAACAACTGGATCAACACAATCTGGAGAGTATCCTTTAGTAGTACCTGAAGGAGTAGTTACCGTAGTCCAACGATAATCCACGATAAAATTACAATCGTTTACTTGTTGAATCTGTGGTACGAGCGTTGTAAAATTACAATCGGTACATCCTCCTTCGCAACCGGTAATGTCAAAGGTATAACTAGTACCTAGTAAGACACCTCCACCATAGAAATCAACATCGTAAGATCCATCGCCTTCAAAGCAATGCTCGATCTTATCAATTCCTTCAGAGTCTAAATCGGTATAAGTAGGTACACCATCTATTTCAACAACCAAAGTTCCGGCATAGGCTTCATCAGTAACTCCCACAGTGATAATAATACAACAGGGGTCATCTTCAGATTGTCGAGCACCATAAACATAATTATTAGCACTAGCTACAACTGGTACTAAAAAGGCAAATGCTAAAAAAAGTAATAAATTTTTCATTAAATATTTTTTTGGTTAAAAATTAATAAAATACATACATAAACAGCCCACGCTTCCCAGGGAAACGAAAATAAAACGTGAAGCTATTTTTATAATTTAAATGTCGAAAAGTCCGGACAAAGGCAGTTTGGTTCAAGAACGTTTTAGCTTTCCCATATATAATGGAAAACACTAATTACTATGTGACATTTTATTAAATAAAAAAATGCAATTAATTTTTAGCCTCCTGATTTCCTGTAAAATAATACGGGGGAGTGGATAGGTGGATTGCGTTATTTTTTTTCCTACAACTTATTCTCCTCATCAATCTTTTGGAGTCTTGATATTTTTTTTCAAAAAAACAAACACACCCTATTTTCAATGTTAGAAAAACGAATTATACGGTCAAAAAGATCAAAGTTTAATTTTGTCTTTTAACCAAAATCAATTATTATCTTTAGTAAAAAGTATCGTATATTTCAGTAAATCTAAAATATGTCAATTGCCGAATCCTATAATTCCTGGGCCGATTTTTACGACAGCAATAAAAACAAAACTCGGGACCTCGACCAACAAGTCACCCAACAAATTTTGCAAGACTATAAGTTTCAATTGATTCTGGAATTGGGCTGTGGAACGGGTAAAAATAGCATTGGCTTACTGGAAAAAACGGAGGCCTTTATGGTCACCGCTTCTTTTACTTTGATGGCGGGGATTTATTTACAGTTTATTTATCGTGCGCCTGTTTCTGCAAGTAAGGATTAGGTAAAAAAACAATGACTATGTAGTGAGCACTACACAGCCATATAAGAGAGGTGGAATACAGAAAAGGAGAATGCAAAAAGAAGGGAATTCTTAAAGCTTTGAAAGAAGGAGCGCTTTCGGTAAAACGACTCCATTTCCTCCAATTTATGCAAGTGCTATATTTTAGGATAGGTACCCAATACCTATTTTTAGGTTAAATAAAAAGGAGAAGAAAGCATTCTTAAAACCTCCATCTTTCTTCTTCTTTTAAAATTTTAATGCAAGACTATATTACTTAAATATTACGCCTCAAAGATAAGCTAGTCACTCAAGGCTTTCCACTTTTAAGTCATTACCAAATCATTAACTTTGCATCAATCTAGTATTAAGGATCATTTCTAAACCTAGATCAAAAGCTCCATTCTAAATTAGCTCGCTACAAAAACCAAAAAAATGTCAATCGCTGATTCCTATAATTCCTGGGCCGATTTTTACGACACCAATAAAAACAAAACCCGGGACCTCGACCAACAAGTCACCCAACAAGTTTTGCAAGACTATAACTTCCAATTGATTCTGGAATTGGGCTGTGGAACGGGTAAAAATAGCATTGGCTTACTGGAAAAAACGGAGGCCTTAATTGGTTTGGATTTTTCTATAAAAATGCTGGAAAAAGCGAGGCAGAAAATCACTTCTGACAAAGTTGAACTTCGGCAGGCAGATCTAAAAGAGGATTGGAATTTGGGAACCAAACAACCCGATTTGATTTGTTGCAATTTGGTTTTGGAACATTTCCCTGACCTTGATGTAATATTTCGACAAGCGGCTCAGGTAATAGCTCCAGAAGGAAAATTCTTCCTCTGCGAATTACATCCCTTCAAACAATATGCTGGAAGCAAAGCCCGATTTGAAAATTCAAAGGGCCAAGAGGATGTATTGGAAGTTTATATCCACGATGTTTCCGAGTATTTGGATTGTGCTAGAAAAAATGGTTTTCAACTACTGCAATTGGAAGAATGGTGGGACGAACCTAGAGATGGCAATATTCCTCGATTGATTTCTTTTTTGTTTAGTAAATAAAAAATGGGCTGATAGAATGATTATTCTACCAGCCCACTTTGGCTTCGCCGCTAAAACGAAATATTTTTAATTTCCAACGCGCCCCGCTTCCTCTTCAATTCCGGTTTTCCGTTTTCTGGATTTTACATTTTCATTTCCAAAATTATAACTCACACTCAAACTTATCCGACGCGTATCATTTCGGCCACGCCCCGCAGAAACCAATCCATCAAACATAGAAATCCCATCCCAACCCGTTTCATAAAACAAATCACTTCCACTCAAACGAACATTCAATCGTTCTTGCAAAAATTTGCGTTGCAAACCAAGATTCAAACTCCAACTGGACTCATAGCGAAACACGCCTCCCCAGACTCCAGGCCCTGAATAATATCCAGAAATTTCGCCTTTAAATCCTGCCGGAAGTGTAAAGGTATGTTGCTGATAAATACTGTAAGTAAAAGCTTGTAAATCCACTACTGCTCCTTCGCCATAATCTGCCTGATTGTCTAGATAAGATAAACCAACATTGAAATAAGCACTCCATTTTTTGGTGAGCTGTGTCGGAGCACTGATACTAAAACTGGCAACATCTTGTCTTCCCAGATTATTCCAGCTAATAAAACTAGCGCGCAAGTCCACATCATCCGGCCCAATCAAACGCGTGATCTGATCAATAGTCCGACTAACGGCCAATTTGAAATTATAACGATACGCAAAAGTATAACCCAATTCCAAGTTATTCACAATCTCTGGATTCAAAGTAGGGTTTCCTTTTTCATAAGACAATTCACTCAATTGATTGCGAAATGGATTGAGGACATTATAATCAGGTCGATTGATTCTGCGACCATAATTCAGTGCCAATGAATGTTGTCGGGCGACCTGCCAGGTCAAACCTGCACTTGGAAACAAGCTTAGATAATTCAACTCCACCGGAGGCTCTTGTTTCGTAGGATCAGCGGGGGTAAGTACGCCTGTGGCATCGGTCTGCTCTGCTCGTAAGCCAGCAGTAAAATTCCACTTCTCATTGATGGGACGGGCAAAATTGGCATATGCGGCATAAACGTTTTCATCATAATCAAAAACATTTGAATTGCTCAAATCCTTGGAATACAATCCATTGTTAAGATTAAAGACATCAAAAGTATTGTCTGATTCTACTCGACTCAATTTGGTTCCCAAACCTAATTTCCCTCCCAATATTTCTTCTTCAAAATCTAGTTTAAAGGTGTAGATTTTAATATCAGTTGGCGTTTCAAAACTGTCGATTCTTTCTGAAAGTTTGGTCTCCCCAAATCCGTCATAATAGATATTGGGTTGATAACGATTGATATCACTGGCATAGCTACCATAATCTGCATCTATATTGATACTTCGCCCTTTGGCATTGTCAAAACGATAATTTAAGTTAAAGGTGTTTTGATTTCGAGCTGTTTCTGCGAAATTATCAGCGAATAGAATACTGTCAATCGCTTCCGGTTGTACCACCTGAATCGGGCGAATCGCCGGAGAAAGACGGAGTCGGTTTTCAGAATCATTAGTGCCCTTCATCACGCGATTGCTCGCCAAAAACCCAAGCGTATGATTTTTCCCCATAAAGAAATCCATTCCCAATCGGAGGTTGTAGTTATTTCCTTTATTGATTCCATTATCTTGTTCAGACAAACGGATATCATTTTGGATACTTTCAAATATCATATCATTGAAGTTCGTTCGTTCTCCCAAGCCAGCAGAAACAAAAGCATTGAATTTTTTATTTCGGTAATTGGCGCTTCCATTGAGATTATAGCGAGTGTGTCTTCCCTGGCTATAAGATCCAGTCAAGGAACCATTCGCTCCTAGGTTTTTATCTCTTTTCAATCGGATGTCAATGATTCCTGCATTGCCTTCCGCTTCATAACGAGCTCCAGGATTGGAGATGATATCTATACGGTCTATTTGTTCTGCCGTCAAGCTTTGCAGATAAGCACTGAGGTCGTCGCCAGTCAAAGGCAGGCGTTTCCCATCTACATACAAGAGTACACCGGAGCGACCCAATACCGTGACATTGTCGTTATTATCGACCATCACTCCAGGTGCTTTTCGCAAAAGCGCCAGCCCATCTTCACCAGTGCTATTGATCGTTCCCTGCACATTAAAAACCGTTCGATCGGGTTTGATTTCTACCATAGCTCTTGTGGCTTTGACGGTCACCTCCTCTAAGTTGGTGGCCGCCGGGTCAAATACCAATGCTCCCAAATCGAGATTTTGCTCCGCCTGAAGATTAATGTTCCGCTTCAAATCCGGCAATCCTACAAAAGTAGCTTCCAGCGAATAATCTCCAGGTTTGACTCCTTGCATTTCAAAAACACCAGACTCTTCGCTACCGGCTACTTTCACCAGACTACTGTCTGCCACACTATACAAAGCAACGTTGGCAAAAGCCACCGCTTCTCCTGCCGCATCTTGTAATTGCCCTTTTATCGTTGCTTGTTGAGCAAAAAGACCAAGAGCAAACAGGGATAAGCTAAGCGTAACTATTATTCTCATTTCTTGTAATTTTCGTCTTTGACAGACATTTTTTAAACTTTGCCACAAGGTAGATAAAAGCACCCTTTCCTAATGCCTTTTTCGATGAACTAACTTTATTAGGGTATCAATGAAAAAGCAAAAAAAATATTCAATTTTCTTCTTTCTAAACTAATTTGCATTCTAATTCCTTATCTTTCCTCCCTAGCCTCTTCCTTTACCAAATTTCACAGAAAACATGCTCCAATTGACTAAATTTCTATGGTCAAACTAAATCGTTTTCTATATTCTTACGTAAGAACATAGATAGCAGACTTCACCTATTTAACTTTTTTGGTAAAAATCATCACCATGCCTGAACAAAAAAACCGATTTAACAAAATCATGGTCGCGAACCGAGGAGAAATTGCCATTCGTGTTTTACGAGCAGCTTCTGAACTCCAATTAACTACGGTAGCCATTTATACCTA
>CALLVY010000151.1 GCA_938015925.1 uncultured Saprospiraceae bacterium | reverse complement strand
ACCACGCTCCAGAATTCATCCCAATTGATCGCTCCAAAATCATAGTGTCCTCGTTCTTCATTCCATTTCAAATCTGGATCAGGAAGTGTCGCACCAAGTAATTTCACTTGCTCTGCACAAACATCTACAAATTTTTGGCGAAGCTCATCATTGGTAAAACGCTTGATTTTCCACTTCATCGATTGTACCGTATTTGGAGAATCTTTATCGGAAGGACCAAACATCATTACAGAAGGCCACCACCAGCGATCAATCGAATCCTGAAGCATTCGACGCTGCTCGTCCGTTCCTTTACTGAGTGTTAATAAAATTTCAAACCCTTGTCGTTGGTGAAAACTTTCTTCTTTACAAACCCTCACCATTGCTCTGGCATAAGGGCCATAAGAGCAGCGGCAAATCGGCACTTGATTCATAATGGCAGCGCCATCGACCAACCAACCAATTGATCCCATATCCGCCCAAGAGGTGGTTGGATAATTGAAGATACTGGAGTATTTGGCTTTGCCGCTGTGCAATTGTTCTAATAAAGTATCGCGATCTACGCCAAGTGTTTCACAGGCACTATAAAGGTATAGTCCGTGTCCGGCTTCGTCTTGAACTTTAGCGAGTAAGGCTAATTTTCGGCGGAGCGAAGGTGCTCGGGTAATCCAGTTTCCTTCGGGCAACATCCCCACAATCTCAGAGTGAGCGTGTTGGGAAATTTGCCGAATTAAAGTCTTTCGATATTTTTCGGGCATCCAATCTTTCGGTTCGATTCTTATTTCTGCATCGACCTTTTCTTGAAATCTTTCTTCTAGACTTTTCATAAGATGATTTTTTATGTTCTTCGATTTTTCCCGTGTTTAGGTAGTGGTCAAAGAACGTTTTTTTCAACGCCTTGTAAGAGCAACTGGATCAAGTCATTTTCGATCTGCGTGGCCGAAAGTTCTTTGGTCGGTTTGTTTGCAAAATGCAACCAACGCAAGGAGTTGATAATCGTATATAAAACAAGTGATGGACTAATCTGTTTAAATTCTTGGGTACTAATTCCTGCTTCAATGATTTTTAGAAAGTGAGATTCATAGTCGCGGCGTAGCGCCAAAAAATTACTTAGATGCGGTTCGCTTAAGTGACGCCATTCATCATTGAAAACGGTAGCGGTAGTTGGGTCTTCGGTTGCGACCTTGATGTGGAGTCTGATCAATAATTGTAACTTCTCTTTATTCGTCGCCTCGGTATCACAGACCTCCTTCATTCCTATGGTAAACTTTTCGGCAGAGTCGAAGCAGATCTTTTGTAAAATCTCTTCTTTCGATTTGATGTGGCTATAAAAACTAGACGGTTTTAAACCAACTCGTTCTGCCAAATCACGCATAGAAGTGGCCGGATAGCCTTTGTCTCGAAAAAGCTCCGCAGCTTCTTGAAAGATAATTTGTTTTTTACTTTTTGGATTACTTGACATTGCTAGCAAGAGTATTTATTGCTGATCAAAATCTACTACAATTTTTGGTGTCCGCGGATGTGCCTGACAGGTTAGGATAAAACCTGCATCGATCTCTTCTTGTTCGAGTCCATAGTTGACATCCATTTCTACTTCTCCTTCTACGAGTTTTGCCCGACAAGTACAGCAAACGCCACCTTTACATGCGTAAGGTAAATCTGCTCCTTCTTGCATCGCGGCATCCAAGATATTGGCACCGGCATAGGGCAAATTAAAATCGAAGGAAGTTCCATCTAGTTTGATGGTGGTTTTACTTTCCAGGCTAGGATCGAAAGTAGGAATTGTTTCTTTTTTCTTTTTTCCCAACTTCCCCAAAGGAGAAGTAAATAATTCGAAGTGAATTTTTTTATCGCTTACGCCTCTTTTTTCTAAGGTTCCTTTTACTGCAAAAATCATTTCCTCTGGTCCACAAATAAACCACTCGTCAACACTATTAGGGTTCATCAATTTATCCAAAATAGTCGCACACTTTTCTTCATCAATGCGGCCATTGAACAAAGGAATATCCATTCGTTCTTTACTGAAGACATGGTGAATGGTTAAGCGATCTAAATTGCAATTTTTTAGATCTTCTATTTCTTCGCGAAAGATAATTGAATCAAATCCTCGATTACCATAGACGAGGGTAAAGTGACTTTTGGGTTCTACTTGCAATATCGTTTTGATAATGCTCATCACTGGAGTGATTCCACTTCCTGCGACAAAAGCAACATAGGCATTCGTATTGGCGGGATCGAGTGCTACGGTAAACTTTCCTAATGGAGGCATCGCCTCTAAGACATCTCCAACTTGCAATACTTCATTGGCATAGGTCGAAAAGCGACCATCTTCCACTTTTTTTATCGCAACGCGCAATTCTTTTTCTAAAGGAGAGGTACAGATAGAGTACGATCGTCTTACGTCTTCGCCATTGAGCTCTTTGCGGAGTGTAAGGTATTGGCCATGTTTGTATTGGAAGGTTTCCCGAAGATCTTCGGGTAGCGCTAAAGCTACCGAAACGCAATCTTCTGTTTCCTGGCGAATATCTGTAATCTGGAGTGGATGAAATTTAGACATTAAATGCTTTTGAGTAGAAATACAAAATACGAATGACTGTTCGTTCGCAAAATAAGCACTTCTACCTAAAAACACAAATGAAAAAGGGGATTTAGTCTTTCAATTAGACTAAATCCCCTTTTGTAAGGAGCAATAAGCTAGTAAATCCTAGAGTCCGTTGACGAAACGCGTCAATTTTCCTTTTAGGTTACCTGCTTTGTTATCGTGCCAAGAACCACGCTTAGCCAAACGATCAATCATACTGACGACCTTAGGCAAAAAGGTTTTAGCTTCTCCAGCTTCAGACATTTCGCGCAACTTCTTGATAGCTGTACGAGTGGTCTTCTTATAATAACGATTGTCGATACGCTTTTTAGCGTCTTGACGGATTCTTTTCTTTGAGGACTGATGTTGTGCCATGATCTATATAAGTTCTAAATGATTTTCGTAATTCGGAGTGCAAAAATACTCCTTTTTCCGTTAAGTGGAAATATTTTAA
>CALLVY010000150.1 GCA_938015925.1 uncultured Saprospiraceae bacterium | reverse complement strand
ATTTATTCTCTAACAATATCTCTTCAAACGTATCTAGTTTTTCTGGAAGCACAGATACCAATGCAAAATCAATCTCATTATTTTGGAGTTGTTTTATTACAGTCGCCTTGTTAGAGACATCAAGGGTAAGGTCTATCCCAGTATATTCATGAACAAATTCACTTAGAAAATAAGGAATAACATATTTACCTGTAGAAGCAGAGGATATTCTAAGCTTACCGGTTAGCAGTCCTTCATATTGTTTGGTTTTATATTTTAGTTCTTCTGCCTCGATCAATATATTTTTAGCTATCTGAGCAATTGATTCTCCAAAGTCTGTCAACTTAATCTTCTTTCCTACTCTTTCAATTAAAGGAATGTCGAACTGTTTTTGAAAATTCTTTAATTGAATAGAAAGTGCTGGCTGAGTCATATACATTTCTTCAGCAGCTTTTGTGATATTCTGATGTCGGATTACTTCTAAGAAAATTTTTAATTGATGAAAAGTAAAATTCATACGATTGAAATTTTTGCTAAGGATTGCTGTGTCCTTCTTTTTTAAGAAATCTCTCGGTTATAACAATGCATTTTTAAACAACTTCATAAAGTCGTTCGCGGATATGGTGCTAGCATTGAAATGATTTAGCTTATCCATACTTTTGACCAATTGCTTAAATGCCATTAACAAGATATAAAGAAATTTACAACTATAAAATATTTTTATGGTAATCATAAAGATTATATACTTTTATCTATAGCGGAAAAAGCACATATTTGTGATCTAGAATGTAATTAAACCGGTTTTTACATTATTAATAGGTAAACCTAAAGCTTATGAAAAGTTTACTTAAAAAGAATTCCTTGGAGTCTAGCTTCATTCAGATTTTAAAAGGAATATTTAAGGTGAACAATACCAATAATATAAAGGATACTGATAAAAAAACTACAGGAATAGGATAAAGAAAAACGAGCTGGATTATTTTGAATACACTTCTATTCAGAGATTCTTCTTCTTAAGTCTTGATCCTAAAAATCAACCTGTTTATTACTTTGAATTCTTGAGCTAATGGTACTAATTGTAGTCGTGAATAATTGATTGTAAGATTAAAACGGTTCGCTGCTAAAGTACCATCGCTCCTAACAAAATTAATTTCATCATTTTCTAAATTCATTCCAAAATGAAGTATAAAAACAGTTCATTTAATCTAATTAAATATCTAGAAAATTTAGTTAAATCAAAAAAATCTGAAGAAAGCTATAATCGAGTGGAAAATCACATACCAAGTTGGATGTATAGGAATGAATAATTTATTTTTTCTAATGTTTTTTATGTTGTCATCCGTTTCGACTTCCTATACAATATTAGTTTGCATTTCCAATTTTGATTTCAATTCAAGTGTTACTCCCTTAGCACTATTTACATAGTAGAGGACATCTCCTGCCTCTAATAAAAACAAAAGTCTGACCACTGTAAAGGGTCAGACTTTTGTTTTTATAAAAAATGGGAAGTATAAATTTAAAAGTCGCTCAAGGTAATGTAATCTTGTCCAAGCACTTACTTAAGTCATCACTTATAAAACACATCCGTCCACTTATAAATAACAATTTAAAGTCTATATAGATAATCGCTGGAATAAATCTTTAAATAATTATTTTAATCATAAATTTTTAAGCAACTTTTTCACTAAAAAATTATGAAATGAAAAATAATTTAATTTTCTCAGTGCTATTTTATTTATTCCTTAGTCCTTGTATTTATTCACAAGAAACGGATACTACTAAAACAAAAGTTATTAATGAAGTTTTATTTTCAGTTGGAACGAATTTAAATTTTATAAACACAAATCAAACAAGTGGATTATACTATGACATCAATGCCTTTATCCCAGCTTTAGATCAAAAAAAAGGAAGATTTGGAATTGATGCAAGACTAAATCAAGGAAAATTAGTTCCTAATATTGATACCTCTGGAAATAGGACAAAATATTTCACTACCCAGAGTTTCGAAAATCAAGATACCATTGATGTATTAAAACAAGTTTATAGCACCACTAATGCTGTAAATTCTTCTCATATAACTTTATCTTTATCACCAACCTATAGATTTGGGAAACAAACTTTTATCTACCTAGCTGGACATATTGAGTATAGGAAAATAGATCGAGAAACGGAGTTAGAGTTTTTAATTGATGAGGAGGTTTCTTTAAGACTTACAGAAGAAGATTTAGATAGGAGTGGCTTTAATATAAGTCCTATTAATATTCTAAATCGAAATATCAAGTCAAAAACGGTAAGTCATAATTTCAATGGTGGATTAGGTGCAAAATTATTTTTAGAACTCGGATCAGCTACATTGAATATTAAATCAATTATAGGTTATGGTGATAAAGGAGAAAATGAAGGTATGTTTTATTTGACCCATTTTGAGGTTATTGAAACAAAACTAGGATTTAAGGTTGGAGGAGAACTTAGAGGAATAACGAACTTTAAAGATAGTAATAGATCAACAGATTTTGAACCGGAAATTGGATTGTATATTGCAAAGTCATTTAAGTTATCTAAAATCAAAGATATACTCAGTCTATGAAATTAATTTAAGTAAGTGCTTGGACAAAAATACACACCAACTTAATGGTAACTTATTTTTGTCCAAGCACTGAGTTCGCGGATATAAGTAAACAATGAAACTATCAAAAGATAATTATTTAAAAGCAAGGGATTTTATCTTGACAAATGCGAGAATGATAGAAAGACGTTTGTTTCAATTCCATTTTGAAAATGGAAGCTCGGAAGGCGTTTTTCATGCCGTTTACGCTTATCGAAATTCAGACGGCGGCTTTGGGCACGGGATGGAACCTGATACCGCTTCCCCTGAAAGTCAACCGCTCTTTGGTATCATGGCACTTGAGACACTCGATGAAGTTGGTTATTTGACTAAAGAAATCATTCTAAAAGACTTCTTGCCCTATTTTGAAAGCATTACAACGGAGAAAGGTGGAATCCCTTGGATGTTTAGACCAAAAAGTATTTACCCATGTGAAGGACATTTTAAGACGGTTAAAGAATGGGCAGCTTTAAGTACTACCGCTCCGCTACTTGGGATTTTGGAAAAATATAAAGTTGATGTTCCTTGGATGAGGAAAGCTGAACCGTTTATTTGGAGTGAATTTGAGAGGATAAAGAACAAACATATTTTTTGTTATTTATGTGTACCAAGGTGGCTGACATTTTTAAACCATACTCAAAATCAAGATAAAGCTAAAAAAACAATCAAGAACCTAAAAAGATGGATATCCAAAAAAGGGGTGATTTGTGAAGATAAGTCTGATGATGCTTGGGGGCTTTATGGAAAGCCACATCGTTTAAATTATGCGACCGCTCCCGAAAATATTCTATGCTCATTATTTGCTAAAGAGACCATCGAATCTGACTTAAAAGAATTAATCAGCAGGCAAAGGGAGGATGGGCGATGGGATACTTGGTATGGCATTAGTGAAGGGACAAAATTAGAATGGGCAGGTATTCAAACATTGTGGGTTTTAAAGGTGCTAAAAAACTATGGGAGAATTGAAAATTAAAAAACGATACCCAAACATTGCGTCCTATGTAAAAGCAGTTAGGAAAATTCCCAAAGATAAGTAGCGACAAATTTTACAAAACATTAGCAATTCTAATCAAAAGTTATTTTTAGCTACAAGATTCATGGATTTGGCTACATTGGCCATTTCGAAAATTTTCATTTTTGTGTTAAGTAACGGTGCAAAATAATTAAAAAGAAATATCATTCAACTAGGGTATGATTGCAGCAATACCGATGACTATCAAGACATTTTTTATGAGGATGATATTTATAAGTGTGTTAAGAAAACACGATAATATTTTCCAAGCACTTAATTGTTGCTGTAGATAGAAAATATTCGGAACGGCTGTCAGTATATCACCCCTTCACCTTCCAAGCCCAGCCCCGAAAGCCCAACACCAATCCAATCACCACCAAATAAGGCAACCATTCCCATTCCGTCATAAAGCGCCGAACATAACTCGTCGTATAAATAAACAAGATCCAATAGCCACCAAGCGTATGCAGTAGCTTCCATTGCGGTCGAGATAGGTATTTGGAAAAACGCGGAAAAGAGGTAAAGAACATCAGCGTTAAAAAAAGATAAGCCAATCCTCCGCCGAGTAGCGAAGTGCTTTTGGCCAAATCAAAAACAGGATGGAAATAATATTGGAGCAATCCCAAAAAGAGTAGATGTGCCCAATGCATAATCGCAAAAGTGATCCCCAAATGCTTCCGATTCATCAACAACCAAAAAGTAGCCGATCGCCGAAAGAAAAGATGAATCCCGGAAGCCGCAAAAGCCAGGCAGAACAAAGCAAAACTCAATTTGGCCGTTAGGCGAATCAAAAAGCGGATGCTTTCTTCTGAAAAACCCCAGAAGCCTAAAATTCCAACAAAAGCCACAAAGGACAAAGCAAGGATTAGCTGGACCAAATCCCAGGCCCAAAGGCCTTTCGATGCAGAACTAGAAGAATTGCTACTCATAAAAATAAAAAAAGGAATATTGAAAAATGGTTCTAAGATAACCAAAATTCAATATTCCTTTTAAGAAGTTTATTCTATCCTTAAGGAGTATTAAGCAACTACCGGCCCAGCTTCAATAATCTCAGCCGTTGCCTTATCTTTAAATTGTTCGAAGTTTTTAGAGAAAAGACCCGCCAAATTAGCAGCTACTTTATCGTATTCTTCTTCATTTCGCCAAGTATCTCTTGGGTTAAGAATCGCATTCGGAACATCCGGGCAAGAGGTAGGCATACTCAAATGGAAGATCGGATGATTGGCGTATTCCACTTTGCTTAGGGCTCCAGTAAGAGCGGCTTTAATCATCGCACGAGTGTAAGACAATTCAATTCGATTGCCTTCGCCAAAAGCGCCACCAGTCCAACCTGTGTTGATCAACCAAACATTGATTTTTCCATTTCCAGATCTACTTCCTTTTTTGATTTTCTCTCCCAATAGCTCCGCGTAAGTCGTCGGTGCCAAGGGTAAGAATGGTGCGCCAAAGCAAGCAGAGAAAGTCGCCTTTGGCTCTGTGATTCCTACTTCCGTACCAGCGATCTTAGCGGTATAGCCACTGATGAAGTGGTACATGGCCTGCTCTGGGGTCAACTTGCTGATTGGAGGCAATACTCCAAAAGCATCACAAGTCAAAAAGAAGATATTCTCAGGAATGTCTCCACGAGACTTAAACATGATATTGTCGATGTGGTAAATTGGATAACTTACCCGCGTATTTTGCGTAATGCTAGTATCTGCATAATCGACGGTACAACCATCTTCCATAAAACCAATGTTTTCCAACATCGCACCGAACTTAATCGCATTGAAAATCTGTGGTTCTTTAGTAGCAGATAGATCTATCGTTTTGGCATAACAACCCCCTTCAAAGTTGAAGACACTTTCTTTAGACCAACCGTGCTCATCATCACCAATCAGGCGACGAGCAGGATCATTGGATAAAGTGGTTTTTCCGGTACCAGAAAGGCCGAAGAAAAGAGCCGTACTTCCATCTGTTCCAACGTTTGCGGAGCAATGCATCGGCAAGACATTATTTTCTGTCGGCAACAAATAGTTTAATACAGAAAAGATACCTTTTTTGATTTCACCGGTATAAGCGGTTCCACCGATGATGATGGTTTTTTTGGTAAAGTTGATGATGGCAAAGTTTTCCTGACGAGTACCATTGATCTTTGGATCAGCGAGTACAGAAGGGAAAGCAAGAATTTGCCAGTCTGGTTCGAAGGTCTCCAATTCTTTTCGATTGGGACGTAAAAACATATTGTAGGCAAAAAGATTTTGCCAAGGGAATTCGGTGTGAACTCTTACATTGAGTCTATAATTTGGATTGGCACCGGCTTGTACATCACGTACATATACTTGATCGAGGGAATTGGCATAATCAACGATTTTGTCATGCAATTCATCAAAATGTGCTCCGTCAATAGGAATATTGATCTCGCCCCAATCGACCGTATCTACAGTAGAGGCGTCATTGACAATGAAACGGTCTTTAGGAGAGCGACCAGTAAATTTGCCCGTATTGACTACCAAGGCACCTGTACTACTTAATTTTCCTTGTTTTTCTGAAATGGTTCTTTCTACCAAAGTGGCAGGTTGGAGGTTGGTCAAGTGGTTTTTATCACTTAAAACTTTCATACTCGATTAAGATTTTAAAGAACTTTTAAAGATGGTTTTATCTGTTACGATTCAGTGTTTTGATTAAAAAGTTTTAACAAAGTCACTAAACCACACTTTAGAATAAAAAGTTTGAACACAAAAAATTTAAATAGTGCTCCGATAAAAAGATAAATAAATTAAAATTGGAATAATTTCCGTTGATCTGTTGTACGTTGAGAATTGGGGTATAGTTTTAAAATCGTCCACAAATTTAATGCGCTAAAAGCTAAATTTCTATTGTTTTTACAATTAATTATTAGTGTAAAGTCGACACCTACCTAATCTGGATTCAATGTTTTTGTCTGTTTTTGAAGTTTTTTCTAAATTTTATGTTGAGTTAGGCGATGTTTTCGATAGGAAGTTATTTATTTCGATTAATCACCATATAATGTCTTGAGGCTTTTTGGAAAAGTAATGGCCAAGACATTTAAAGAATTTTTGTTTTCTCCTGAAAACTTTTCAGATTGCTGGTCTGTTATTTGATATTGAGTTATAGACTGGTATTAAATCCCTACAAAAAAGAAGGAATAAGATGAAGTTTAATCAGATCATGGGCAGTATTTATTTGATCATTTTTATAGGATTTTTGCTCTATAATTTCAATTACTTTTTGTCTGATCAAAAGGAGTCTTTTTTACTAGGCGTCATTTTTCTGATCGTTATGGTGATTATTTTGCTTTTGGTGAGAAAGGTTACTTATGATTAGGGAAGGAGCTTTGCGATTTTCAAATAGGCGAGCTGAAAATCGAGAGCTGCTAAAACTCAATATTTGATTAGTTTCTTTCGCCAAATCTGATTCGTTTCTTTCTCTTTGACCACTAAAATATAAGCGCCTTTAGTCCAGTGAGCGCTAGGGATTTCCCAATTTCCTGCTCTCGAACCTTCCCGAAAAAGGGGACGCCCGAGTATATCAAAAACCACTATCTCAATATTTTTCTCTTGTTCATTTTTTATGATCAAAAAATCCGTGAAGGGATTGCTTTGTACCTCTATACCTGTTAACACTCGTGGTGCTTTTGTAGCGACCTCCAAATCACTATAAATCACACAATCAGAGGGTAGGGGATTGCCTTCCAATAATTCACCAGGACTCAAATCCTTTCCTACAAATGCCGGATGATCCTCCGGGTAGCGCGTCGCTCTAAATACACTTTGAAAAGGAACAACATTCCCTTGCGAAACCGGACCATTATTACTGATGGGATTGACATAATCCCAAACGACTTTCCCTTCTGGTGTCAATTCAAAGAAATGGCCGCCCTCCGATACCGAGACCATTTGATTGCCATTGGGCAAGGCATGTGTTCCGCTCATGATGCCCGAATAAAAACGCTCGGCATTGAACCAATCCAAAACTAAAGCTGCACTGTCTGGACCAAAAGCTTCTCCTGCTTCCAGGAAGTATTGGCCACTGGAATCTAAAGGTAGGACAAGTCGTTCTGCGGAAGAATAAAATTCCCCGGGCCGACCATTGCCATTATTAAAGACCGTCAACATTCCCTCGTCTGGATAATTTTTGGGAATCCATCTGGGATCGTGTTGCTTAAATAGTTGTTGATCCAATTCAGTGCCGCGACGGTAAGCTTGGGGATTTCCCCATCGGTATAAAAGATCACCACCTTTGCCACTTTTCCCTCCGGTATGCCCCGCAGCTTCTGCCGTGGTCGTACTATGATCTATGATCCAAATCTCATTAAAATTCCGAACACTCAAGACAATTTCATCTCGTTCTGCATTGTAAGACAAACCATTAGAATGCAGCCAGTCAATACCCGTGACCCCCGGAGTACCGGATTCGGCTTCTGCCGCGAAGTTGGCATCAATCAACTCGGGATGATCCCCCACGACCCCAAAATTTTCTTTGCTATCATCCAAATCCTGAATCAAATGATCCCAAGCCCGCCATTCCCAGACAATCTCTGCGGAGTCTTGCCCAAGTGGTTTGATCTCCACAATTTTATCTGGCCAGACATCTTTGTTGCTGGTCGCTTCCGACCTTCCAGCCTCAATCGCTTCTTCCATCGGAATTTTCTCCCAAGCCAAGAGCAGAATATTTCCATTCGGCAAAGCTTGGATGTCATGGTGTTGCTGTTCTTCCTCAGAAGAAAAATCGAAGCTCCATTCCTGTGTACCCTCCCAATTCTGAATTTCAATTCGACCTCCTGCACCAGCCCCCTTAAAATAACCAATGATCCCACCGGTTCTTAAAAGACTACCATCCTCCATTAGGTAAGCCGATAGCCCCGCTCGATTTACACTTCTCCATCGATTGATCTGAAAACCACAATTGTCGATTAGGTAAGTAAATTGATTGGGGGCAAATAAGGTGTATCCATTTTGTGCGAGGGAATCATTGGTGAAAAGGCCGATGGTTTGTTGGGCTTGGCTGTGGCCAAAAAGGAAGAGGAAAGAGAAAAGGAGGACTATTTTTTTCATGGAAACTTGATCTTGTTTTGTTGCAATGGCTTTGTCTATTGGGGGAACGTATTTGGAGGTGTTTTGTCGAAGGTTTTATTGCTTAAAGTTTCATTTTGTCTAGGAGCTTACTTAATTGCAAACAAGCTAAGTACCGTGTAACAAAAGTTAATGAATTTTTTGAGCCTTGAATTTTTATTCTAATCGAGGAACGCTCGGACCCTAATAGCCTGAGCTATTAAGGGGAGAACGAGACGAAGAGTAGGATAAAAAGGCATGTTCAAAATGTTTAGAAATTTATGTTACACGGTATTAAAAA
>CALLVY010000149.1 GCA_938015925.1 uncultured Saprospiraceae bacterium | reverse complement strand
ATGGAGGGATCGGTGATTTGCTTGACATCCCTTATGGGCTCCTTGGATAAAGAAAATACACCAGTAATGAAAAATGATAATGAAATTGCAGACCGCTTGGATTTGATACTCAACCAGATGTTTAATGCTTGTCAAGCGCTAAGCTCAATAGGCAATTACTAAGATTAGATATAAAAAAAGAAATAATGATTAACAGATTAGAATTCTCTCTTGACATCAAGGCCAAAAAAACCACAATTTGGAAAGCACTCTGGGACGAAAACTACTATCGGGATTGGGCTGGTGTATTTTACGAAGGCTCTTATTGTGTAGCTGACAATTGGAAGGAAGGCAGCAAAGTGATGTTCCTTGCTCCAGACAAAAGCGGCATTTACAGCATTATCGAAACTCATATTCCAAACAAATTCATACAATTTAAGCATATTGGAAGTGTGGTAAAAGGAAAGGAACAAGCCATTGATGAGGAAACGAGAAAGTGGTCGGGGGCCACTGAAATTTATTCTCTGATTGAAGGTACGGACTCCATTAAACTTCTTATTCAAATTGATGTGCTTGAGGAGCACGTGGAATATATGTCAACAACATTTCCAAAAGCACTTGAACGGGTGAAGAAAAACTGTATTGAACAAGATGAATAATGTTCCTTTCATTTCGAGCAAAAGCGCTTAAGCCCTCCTCCCCAGCCCCATCACTACAACACCTCAATGACAATAGAAGAAATAGTAAACAAAATCAACGAAACCTATTCCCCTTTGACTTTGGAATGCCAACAGGAATTGCTTAGCCATTCGACTCTTTTGTCCTTAAAAAAAGGCGAGTCTCTTGTCCGGGAAGGTCAATATTCCGACAAGACCTACTACATCATCAAAGGAGCAGCAAGGGCTTATTATTTAAAAGACGGAAAAGACATTTCGGATTGGTTTGCTTTTGAAAATGAATTTATCAGTTCCATCATCAGCTTTTTTACCGATAAACCAAGTCCTCATTATCTTGAACTCTTGGAAGATGCTCTACTCATTGAATTATCCAGAGCGAGCATCGAAAAACTGTCTGATAAATACCATGACTTTGAACGCCTAATTCGAGTCATCGTGACTAAAACGATGTTGAGCCAACAAGAGCGAATTGCTTCCATTCAATTTTACAATGCAGAACAAAAATATCAAAATATTTTGGCGATCCGCCCAGACATTACCCAAAGAGTCCCTTTAACCGACATCGCTTCCTATCTCGGCATCTCATTGGAAACATTGAGTAGAATAAGAAATCCCAAAAATCGAATTTGATTTATATCAAATGAATTCCGATCAGTGGAACCTACCTTTGTAAAAAAAATGATGAAACGAGTACATTACTTTTCAGGTCTGACCATTTCCCTTTTTATTCTACTGCATTTATTCAATCACTTGTTTAGCGTTTTCGGAGCAGAAAGTCACCTTGCATTAATGGATCAATTAAGAATTCTCTATAGAAATCCAATTATTGAAACGCTTTTGCTAAGCGCCGTACTTCTCCAAATAATATCAGGATTAAAACTGTTTCTAAGTAAAAGAAAATTAGCACCCAGCGGCTATGCAAAACTACAACTCTGGACAGGCCTCTATTTAGCTCTTTTCTTTTTGATTCATGTCGGAGCGGTTCTTACAGGTAGGTATTTTTTAGCATTGGATACCAACTTTTATTTTGGGGTAGCGGGCTTAAATACCTTTCCTCTAAATTTATTTTTTATCCCTTATTATGCTCTCGCGATTTTATCTTTCTTTGGACATCTTGCGGCCATTCATATTCAAAAAATGAAGGCAGCGGTATTTGGGATAAGTGTTGAGCGACAAGCAAGATTGATCCTTATAATCGGAGTCCTAGTAACGATGATTATTTTTTATGGATTGACTGATGGGTTTAGGGGTATTGAAATTCCGGAAGGATATGATGTTCTAATTGGAAAATAAAAATGCTTATATTGGATAGCCATTTCTCCCAATAAATCCCACAAACAACAAGCACCGCATGGACTTAAAAAACATTGCAAAAAAAATAATCGCCCTAAAAGATGCAGACCTAAAACTTAGAGACCAACTTATCCAAAAGGGAGAATTGGGAGAGGGTTACCACGCAGCAATGGAAACTTTGCACACCCAAAATGCAAAGACCCTAGCCAAAATAATTGACCACATCGGCTATCCAACAATAGACAAAGTAGGCCAGGCAGCCAGCGAAGCGGCCTGGCTCCTCATACAGCATTCCATCGGACATCCCCACTTTATGAAACGCTGTGTCCAACTACTAGAAACAGCCGTCCAAGAGCAAAAAGCAGCTCCCAGAAATTTAGCTTATCTTAGCGACCGCATCGCTTTCTATGAAGGAAAACCACAACTCTATGGAACTCAATTTGACTGGGACAAAAATGGAAAAATGAGTCCCCAAGCCTTTGACGATTTGACCAAGGTCAATCAGCGAAGAAAAGCTATCGGGCTCAACACTCTGGAAGAACAGACCCAAGTGATCCGAGCACGAGTGGCGCGCGAGCGGCAAAAGCCACCGGAAGACTCTGAAAAACGGAAACGAGATTTTGAGGAATGGAGAAAAAAAGTGGGTTGGATATAAGGTAAAAAAGAAAGCGATCACCTATCCAGACAATTCGATGCAAAAACAAATAAATGAATCACAGTGCAAGTATAGAAAAAATAACGGAAGAAATATTGGCCAATGAATTAGATTACCTTTCTCTAAGAAATAAGCTACAAGACTTTCAATCCTTCTTGTTGGAGTTAACCAAAATGGATTTAAATCAAGCCAGCAACAGAACGGATCGTTCATTTGCAAATGGGATCGCTTTAAGTTCGACCTATGCCGCATTGTGTGTCGTAGATATCATCAGGACCAGACAATTTGTTCGGGGCATTTTTGCAGCGGTAAAAAAAGTTCGTTCTCAAAAGACCAAGCCAGTAAAGATTTTATATGCCGGAACCGGCCCTTTTGCGACCTTAATATTACCACTACTCACTAAATACCGTTCAGAAGAATTACAACTGACTTTATTGGAAGTAAATGAAGAGACCAGCAATTATTTAAAGCGCTTGATCAAAAAATTAGGCATCGAAGACTACATTGAAAAAATAGTAAACGAAGATGCCTCCCAATACCAAATAGATAAAAACCAACAGGTAGATATTTTAATTAGCGAAACGATGCAATATGGTTTAGTAAAAGAACAGCAAGTCCCCATCATGCTAAATCTAGTTAGCCAATTGAACAAGGAGGTCATTATGATTCCCCATAAGATCCAATTGGATTTGGCCTTGATGAATACCGATACGGAATTGCTCTTCGAAAAAACCGAAAAATCAAAATATAAAATACTAAAAACGCTATTGGAATTTGACCAAGCATTCATCTATACCCATGCAAAGCAAATTCAAAAAAGAGATCGCTTTGACTTATGTGAGCGATTGCCATTTCGAAGAACCGGAGCAGAAGATTTTGATAAATTGGTCGTACTCACTTCCATTCAGGTGTATGGCGATCACTGGGTCCATGTTGATCTGAGTAGCTTAACGATTCCTAAGGAATTATTGGACTTCGATCGGATCGAGCAAACGAAGGAGGAAATATCTTTGGCCTATGTGATCAAAAGGGTTCCTGATTTTGAGTATGAATTATTTTGTGGGAAGGCTAGACTTGAACAGGCTGTAGAAGGATTAGGAATTGATTTTAGTTTTAAATGGCGCTTTAACTTTTTATTGTTATTTTGAGAGTTGGATGTGATAAAATCAATGACACACTTTATTTGAACACTCCCTTAAATGAATCATTTCCTCAGAAATCTGGGATTGGTCAGATACAAATATTAGTATCATAGACTATAGTGGAAAACAATATTCTTCATCCAATAAATCTTCAGAGATTTTTGTTGGAAACCTTCCCGTCGGATTATATGCTATAATAATTAAGGATAGAAATAATACGGAAATCTTAAACTTCTACAAATGAGTATTTTTATCCAAAGTGCAATTATTTAATAAATTTAGCTGTTCTTTGTTTATTTTCTCTATACCAAAACGGTTAACTCTTACCCATTCCTACTCTCTTGCTATGTATAATTAAATGAAGACAAGAAATAAATATATAATACTGTCTTTTGGATTAATCCTCACTGGATTAGTTGCCTTTTCGATTTATCCCTATGTGTTTTTTAAACCTTTTGACTTTGGGCCATGTAACGGAAATGGAAAACCAAATCGGTATGAAAAAATGTTTTATGACAATGGCCAATTAGAGATAGAAGGACAAATAATTAATTGTGCTTGGCATGGATTACTTAAAACCTACTACGAAACGGGTGAGTTAAAAAGCGGGGAGCAAAGGTTTGAAGGAAAAAACCATGGAACGTCAAAATACTTTCACCTTAATGGCAACATAAATAGAGAAGAAGAATATCAAAAAGGGGAGCTAATAAAATTCAAGATCTATCCTCCCGATTTGACTTTACATTATGAATTTTCCATTTCCGATAGAGTTCTTTCAGTAAGCGACTCGATCAATAAATCTCAAATTATTTTCTCGGACTCTCTATTCTTTGGACAAGAGAGACCATTAGTCATGCTCAATGGAGATGATTTAATTTTAAGAGCAGAAAAAGACTTTTATTTAATCAATTCCAAACTTGAAGTAATCATTGACCTAAGGGATACCTTAATGAAGTACATTCCATTCGCCTATAGCAAGAAAGTCGACAACAATGGAAACATTCACGACTTTACTTGGCGCAGACGAATTGAAAATGACAGTCTCCATCTAAGGGTGTTTTATAAAGAAATCGACCATCCTTCTATTACTAAAATTTGGAAAAGGAAATATAAATTAGAATAAAAGCTTCGTTGCAAAATCAGTCGATAGACCCGGCATAACTCCTGATTTTACGCCTCGTGCATGTGCATCCTAGCCTAGGACATGGTGGCGGGGTTTTGAATATTGATTTTTATGATTATACGATTGAGGAATTGAAGAAGAGGCAGGGGGTGGAATAGGAGGCGTCAATAATCTTGCGAGATCATTATCGAATAAAGAGGCCGATGAAATTCACGAAATTATAACGGAGGAATTCAATAACTAAATACCCATTATCACCTGCAGTCAAAATCAAATAAAGCTAAAAATTTGTAAATATTATCAAAAAATGATAACTTTACAATATTGTGAAATAGACCAATAAATGAAGGTATTTATACTAAACACTAAAACAAAAGAGAAGGAACCTGCTACAATAAGTAAGCTAAAGAGTACAGAAATTCCATTAAAGAAAAACGGTTGGAATTTTAACTGGAAACAACTCTTTAAAGTAGAAGGAGCCAATTTCTATAAAATTGCTTTAAAAGAATCTCCCAAAAAAGTTGAAGGCCTCTTAATGCTGACCATTTTTAATGAGGAAATGGTATTTATGAATAACCTGGAATTAGCGCCTTATAATATTGGAAAGAAAAAAATTTATGCTGAGGTTGCAGGATGTTTACTTGCATTTGCTTGTAGAGAAAGTATTGAAAAAGGAGTAGGTCATTATAATGGTTTTCTATCCTTTGAAAGTAAAACGGAATTAATAGAATTGTATCAAAATAAATATGGTGCTATTTGGGCAATGGGTCACAAGATGTATTTTGATCCCAAAGGAGGAAAAAAACTAATAAAAAGATATTTGAGTATAGACAGAAAAAAAAGGAACTCAATATGAAAAAGAAGAAAAAAATAATTGACGAAGAAGTGATTGGCTTAGGTGTAGGAATCGTGAATACGAAT
>CALLVY010000148.1 GCA_938015925.1 uncultured Saprospiraceae bacterium | reverse complement strand
TTTAATGTAACTTGCAGCACTTACATCTATCCAAGTGAGTAAATCGCATATGTCCTTTTTAATCTTCTCGGAAGTTGAAAAATCAATACTATTTCTTCTGAAGCAGATAGGTTCATTATGATAAACTCTATTTCTAAAGTCTCTTATTTCTTGAAGTTTTTTAGCAATTATTCTTCTATTAACTATAGCAGGTTTATTGGGAAAACAATTGATGACGGCTCCTCCAATTAATCTATAATGGTGAGGTTCAAATAGTGTAGTCCAAAAGCCTAATGTTTGCTCAGCGATGACCTTTCCTGCAGTAATCGTACTTCTTCTTTGTCTTAATTTTCGTTCAGTTTTTAATATCTGATTTTTTAGATAAAATTTAGAACGTACTAGTGAACGGTCATTCATAAATCCTGTCTTTTCTCTTAAAATCCAATCAGGGTTTGCAAAGTAAGTACTTAGTCTATTATGAATTTTATTCCTTAAAATTATTTCAAAAAGGTTCAAAACGGGATAAAATGCTTGAGCAATTCTTAAGTTAGCTTTATATAATTTCTTTGTTTTTAATTTCGAATTACCGCTTGCAATTAAATATCTATCAAGCCTTGGCTGAGAAACTAAATTCTCTAATTCTTCATATTTCAAAATACTTGATTTTTTGCTTAAAAAATAATAACTTGCATCGTAATGCTTAGTCAAGCCTCTTCCTTTTTAAGGAACGTAACTAAGTTAAAGATAAAAAAGGTTCTTAGAAAATTATTTTCTTGGAACCTTTTTCTATTTAAAACAATGGTCTTCAACTAATTGTAATTAAAAATCATTCCCCAAAAACACCTAAGCCAAAGCAGCCGCTTCCACCCGCACCCGTACACTTTTAGAAACGGGCGTACAACTTCCCACCGCAAATTCCTGAATAGGAATCAAGACATTCGCTTCCGGAAAATAACAAGCCAGATTCCCTACGGGGATTTCATAAGGCACCACATAAAACTTAGGCGCCCGCCGAACCGCTCCATCATAAGTACTCGTCAAATCAACCATCGCTAATTTTTCAAAGCCCCATTTTTTCATATCCGCTGGATTCATAAAGACGACCCGACGTTCATTATAAACGCCTCGGTAGCGATCATCCAAACCATAGATAGTGGTATTAAATTGATCGTGAGAACGAATGGTCATCAATAAAAATTCATCCGCCGCCAATGGATGAACCGGTAAAGCACAAACGGTAAATTGCGCGCGACCATTTGGTAATTTAGAAAAATCACCCACTCGAGCATTATTCGGCAAATAGAAACCCGAATCTTTTTTCACCCGATCATTATAATTTTCAAAACCCTTGACGACTCCTGCTATTTTTTCTCGAATCAAATCATAGTCTTTACCCAAGCCCAACCAATCCACTTGGGTATTTCCCTGCAAAGTGGCATGCGCCATTTGCGCAATGATATCTGGCTCACTCCTCAGATGTTTGGACGCAGGAGCTAAACGCCCTTGAGAAGTATGTACTTTTCCCATACTGTTTTCCACGGTGACCATTCTTTTTTGGCCTTCCTTTTCATCCTTTTCAGAACGCCCAAGTGTGGGGAGAATCAAAGCTGTTTTTCCGGCGACCAGATGTCCTCGATTGAGCTTGGTACTAATTGCTACGGTGAGTTCACAATTTTCTAATGCTTTGGCCGTATAAAGGGTATCGGAAGCTGCAGAAAGAAAATTACCACCCAATGCGATAAAGACTTTTCCCTTCCCTTCATGCATGGCTTTGATCGCATGTACGGTATCGTAGCCATGTCCTATGGGGGCTTCGATCCCAAAATGTTTTTTCAGCGTATCGTACATCGCATCGCTCGTCTTGTGGATGATTCCGACGGTTCGATCGCCTTGTACATTGCTATGGCCTCGCACCGGACAAGTTCCCGCGCCCTCTTTGCCAATACTCCCTTTGAGCAAAAGCAGGTTGACACATTCTTTAATATTTTCTACACCGTTTTTATGTTGCGTCAAGCCCATGGCCCAACAAATAATTATTTTTTTGGCCGGTGCCAAAAGCTGAACCGCCTCTTCAATCATCGCTTCACTCACGCCCGATTTTTCAATCAAGTCTCCCAAATCGTATTTTTCCAAATCTGCCAAAAGCGCTTCTCCTCCTTCTGTTTTTTCTTGAATAAAATCATGATCAAAAACATTTCCTTTTTCCGCATCTTCTGCCGCCAGTTTTTTCATAATGGCTTTCAACAAAGGAACATCCTGGTTTATTTTTACTTGTAAAAAAACATCCGTAATCGCAGTTCCAGAGCTCAACATATCTTTTAGTCGCTGTGGATTTTTAAAGCGCTTAAGTCCTGCTTCTTCCAGTGGATTTATGGTGATCACTTTTCCGCCACTGTCTTTGCATTTGGATAAAGCGGTAAGCATCCTTGGGTGATTCGTTCCAGGGTTTTGTCCGATCACAACGACGACTTCTGCTTTGTGTAAATCATCTAAGGTCACTGAGCCTTTTCCGATTCCTAAGGTTTGACTTAGGGCTACCCCACTCGACTCGTGGCACATATTGGAGCAGTCCGGCATATTATTGGTACCAAAAGCTCTGGCAAAAAGTCCGTAGAGAAAAGCGGCTTCATTACTGGAACGACCAGAGGTATAAAAGATCGCTTCATTGGGATCTTTCAAAGCTAGGAGTTGTTTGCCAATCAATTGGAAAGCGGCGTCCCAAGGAATTTCTTCATAATGACTTTGACCTGCTCTTAAAATCATGGGATGCGTCAGGCGGCCGCTGCGGCCCAATTTATAATCCGACCAATTGGATAATTCTTCTATGGAGTGTTGGGCAAAGAAAGAAGGTGGTACTCTTTTTAAGGTGGCTTCTTCGGCCAAAGCCTTTGCGCCATTCTCGCAGTATTCTCCGAGTACCGAACGTTTGTCGTCGGGGTCAGGCCAGGCACAACCCGGACAATCGAAACCATCTTTTTGATTGAGTTTGGCTAGCGTTTGAAAAGCGCGGACAGCGCCCATTTCGCCGATGGCATGTTCCATGGCTACTTTTACTGCTTGTGCTCCGGCGGCATAGTTGGCTGGAGCGGTTAATTTGATACCAGTTAACTCCTCTGAGGTTTCGGGATTGACATTTCTAGGCTTTGCTTTTTCCATAGCATTAAGATAGGAAATTCTGTGGAAGTAAGTAAAGTCTACAGGATCAAGCTTGTTTTTTTTATACTATTTGTCTTAGCTATTTCTAAATTAAAAAGGTGCGACCAATAATTATTGGTCGCACCTTTTGAGTACGATTAAGTGATTCTTGGATTAACCTTCGCAGGCGGCCATTCCTTTTATTCCATCATTGATTTTGGCAGCTCCATCATTCAATTTTTTAATCCCTTCCTGAACGACTTTCATTGCCTCTGACAAATGATCTGTAATATTGTCCATATCATTCTCTAAAGCTACTTTGGCTAAAGTTTCTGATACCAGATTAAAATCCTGGTGGGCTCCAAAAAAAGCTCCTTGTACTTTTTCCATAGAGGTACTGGTCTTACTGCATTTGTTTTCATTCGCAGCAGTGGTGGCTGCGGCAGCTTCTTTGGCCGCGGTTTCTGCAAATTCTTTGGCTTTATCAGCATGTTTTTCTGCTTCTCTCGCAAATTCTTTAGCATTCTTTTCAGACTGGGCACTTTTAAAGCATTCATAGACCACCTTCATACAATTGTTGGCATAATTGAAGCTCTCTTTATAATTATCAAAGGATTCACTGATTTCTTGTTTGACTGCTGATCTTTGGGCAGACAGGTTGAAACTTAAGGTAAGGGTAAGCGCTAGGGCGAAAAATAATTTCATATGTATTTTTTTT
>CALLVY010000147.1 GCA_938015925.1 uncultured Saprospiraceae bacterium | reverse complement strand
CTTCATCTTCCCTTGCAAAAGAAAAAACAGGTCTTTAAAAAGATGAATCGCATTCTGGAATTTGCCATTGCCCAAAAGGTTCACTATAAAGCTTATCCTAAAGATTGGTTTTGGGAATGGCGAAAAGAAGGAGCCACTGGTCCGGGAGGACATCCCGTACTTCATAGTAAAGTCGCTGGGCGAAGTACCTATTTTGTAGAGCATTGGCAAAAAAAATATTAAAGCCGCTAAGAGAGGGAGCGGTTTTATAGAAGGTTTCGATGAATGGGGAAGGGCTTTTCTAACAATAAAAAACCACCATATTCGGATGTTTCTAAAAAAATGAATATATTTGGATAGCACTTTCCCACAATTTAACCTAAGTCCTACTTTTCGTTTCTTACGAATTTTGCTTTTTTAGTATCCTACTAAATCAGTTTCTACCACTATTATATTAGTCTTTGCTTTTGCTTTCGGAAATTTTTCCTGAAAGGGGCTCTATCACTGTTATTACAAAATCGAACTTTAGGACAGGCACGCTTGGTCCTAAACGTTTTTTAGAATTTCTGATTTATTTTCAAAATCCAGGTTGTGGCTTATCGCTGCCATCTGGATTTTATTTTCTCTTTCTCTCCTCAAAGGAATGGATAGAAAACCTAAACTCAAAAGGGCCGCTCTAGCATAAATTTTTCAAAAAAATAAAAAAGAACCTAGGGTAAGTTCAATTTCTGGTGTTCTAATAAAAAAGAGTGCTGAATGTTTTGTTAGATATTGGCATATGCTCGAAAAATAACAAAGCTTGGTAGAATTTTTGATTATATTAGTTTGGCTAATCCACGAAAATAGATTCCAATCAAAAAAATATCAATTCTGGTCAATTCCTGACCAATTTTGTACCTACGAGCTTCTCGATGAAACACAAAGATTTATTCTTCTTAAGAATTAAAAGACATCCATTATTTGTCAGAGAATTATTTATAATGTCACCAAATTCGTAATTTAGAAGCCTGCTTATTAACCACTAAACCGCACACCTATGAATAGACGTGATTTTTTTACACTAACAAAAAAAGAAACACTCGCCTCCGCTCCCTCCTTGGTTTCTGCGATTTTATCAGGACTTGAAGTTTATTCTGGCCCTTTTGAAAAAGCTCAGGTGATTCACCTTTTGCGACGTACCATGTTTGGAGTCAAACAAGAAGACCTCGAATACTTTATGGGAAAAACGATGGAGGAAGCAGTGGATGAATTACTTCAGGTCAGTCCCTTCCCAGATCCTCCGGTCAATAATTATAATGATTCGGAAATCACCGATCCTATTGTTCCTTTTGGAGAAACCTGGGTGGGTGCGGAATATGTAAATGAGGTCGAAGGAAGAAGGGTCAGTTCTTTAAAAGGTTGGTGGATTAGAAACATCGTCGAACAAGAGCGGACTATTCAGGAAAAAATGAACTTGTTTTGGCACAATCATATACCGACTCAATTTTGGGGAATCTTCCAGGCCAACTGGAGTTATCAATATATGCAGACCCTGCATACTCACTCCATGGGAAACTTTAGAGACTTGATAAAAAGCATGACGCTTGATCCTGGAATGCTGCATTACCTCAACGGACAGTACAATAATAAATGGGCACCCGATGAAAACTATTCGAGAGAATTACAAGAACTCTTTTGCATAGGTAAAGGAAGCAATGCCGCATTTACAGAAGAGGACGTTCAAGTGGCCGCAAAAATTCTGACAGGATGGCGAGTCGACTATAGCGATAATTCCATCTACTTTGACGATAATGCACATGATACAGAAGATAAAGTTTTTTCTGCCTTTTATAATAATGCGACCATCTCTGGCCGTACGGGGCAGGAGGGAAAAGAAGAATTGGACGACTTGTTGGATCTTCTTTTAGACAATGAAGAGTGCGCCCTTTTCCTTTGCCGAAAACTCTATCGATTCTTTGTCGCTGATCTGATTGATGATACCGTAGAAACAAATATCATTGAACCTCTGGCGACTATCCTGAGGGATAATAATTACAACATTGCGCCAGTTTTATCCGCTCTGTTCCGTTCCCAACATTTCTTTGATGCACTCACCCTAGCAGTTCAACTCAAAGCTCCTAATGATTACCTCTTGGGCATGATGCGGGAAATGCGCATGAAACTTCCAGCAAAAGACGATCTCAGTAATGCGCATCAAATTGGAAATTCTCTTTCCTATCTCGGAATGGTTTTACAACAAGAATTAGGAGATCCTCCCAATGTTGCCGGATGGCCAGCCTATTATCAAATTCCAGTCTATGATAAAAGTTGGATCAGTACCGATAGCCTTCCCAAACGTGGGGGAGTAGTGGGCTGGTTTCTTTGGTCAGGCATGTCTACAGAAGATGATTCTTTTGTGTCCATCATGAATTTGGTAGAAGTCGTGGAAAATTTAAAATCTCCCGAAAACCCTAATTTGGTTATTGATGAACTCTGCGAGTGGTTACTCGGAATTCAACCGACCGATACTTATAAGACTTATTTAAAATCTGCTTTACTCTCTGGACAATCCGATGATAGCTATTGGACCGAAGCTTGGGTCGACTATGTCGATACCGGTACCGATATGGCTTACGAAACGGTTTACTCCAGATTGAAATCCCTTTTTTGGGCCCTACTACAATTAGAAGAATGCCACCTGTCGTAGTAAGGAATTGAAAGTGTAAGGTTTAGATTAAATCATCTTTAAGTTTAAGAAAAATGAAAAGAAAAGAATTTTTAAAATATAGCGCAGGTTCCTTTTTTATTCCATCTATGTTCAACGGTTTTAGTGTAGCGAATGCACCCAAACGTTGGATGAACCTATTATCCAATACAGCCGTAGATACGGACAAGGTATTGGTTCTCGTTCGTCTCGATGGAGGAAATGACGGATTGAATACGGTGATTCCTTTGGATCAATATAGTGAATTGGCCGCCGCGCGTTCCAATGTCATTATTCCGGAAGACAAAGTGTTGAAACTCAAAGACGTTGACCATCTTGGTCTTCATCCTTCCATGGGAGGCATGCGCGATTTGTACAATGAAGATAAATTGCAAATCCTGCAATCGGTCGGTTATCCCAATCCTGATTATTCTCACTTCCGTTCTACAGATATTTGGATGACTGGAGCCGATTCTGATCAGGTCTTAGGAACGGGCTGGGCTGGTCGTTATTTGAATAATGAATTCCCGAAT
>CALLVY010000146.1 GCA_938015925.1 uncultured Saprospiraceae bacterium | reverse complement strand
ATAAAAGATGGAAGTGCGCATAATTACAAACAACATTGCGCAATATAGAATTAATCCCAGCCATCCCAATTCTACTGCAATCCGTACAAAACCACTATCGTGGGCAAATCTGGATAATTTGCTATTGGGACTAAAACGTTTTCCCCAAGCACCAGTAGAACCCAATCCTGCTCCAAAAGGATGTCTTAAAATAAAAGGCTGAATGTATTTTTGATTGTCTAATCGCACTTTTACCGTATCATCACTCTTGGTAGGGTCAAAGGCGGATTGAATCCGATAGATCACTGCATTAGAAGTCGATTTGGCCATCAGTAAACCACCCAATACCAAAAAGACAGACAAACCTATGATTACACTTTTTCTCATGGTGAGGAGCGTAAAGAAGATGAATCCTGCGGGTAATAAAATAAAAGGCGTCCGTGATCCCGCATAAGCCATGGCCAGGAGCATAGACATCGCCGCAATGACGAGCATTATTCTTTGCCATATTTTGAATGGGCCAGTGGCTAGGATCAGGCATAGGGTTCCAGAGTAGGCCATGAAAATTCCGAAATTGGTGGGATCCGAAAAGAAGGAGAATATCCGCAATCTAGACCATTGGAAGATCAGTTGGAAACGTTCGGGGTCGGCATAAAGCCAAGCCATTTCCCGGGCAGAAAATCCGAAGAATTCCTGCTTGAGGCCATATAAGGCGGAAACGAATGCCAGGCCAATGATCATCTTTAAGATCAATTTGATGGCATGCAAAGTCTGGAAGGCATAACAGGCGATAAAGTACAAGAGGATCAATCCTGCCATACTTCTTACGGTAAACAACCAAGCCATCTGAGATTCCGCCCAAGGATTCAGGACTTCCATTAAATTATAGAAAACCCATAAAAAGACCAGGATACTTATGGGGCTTTTGGCAAAATCAAAATTCCGTTCTTTGACCTGTTTTAATAGCAAACCAAAGA
This sequence comes from uncultured Saprospiraceae bacterium, assembly GCA_938015925.1. Lineage (GTDB taxonomy): Bacteria > Bacteroidota > Bacteroidia > Chitinophagales > Saprospiraceae > CALLVY01. The sequence goes on along the minus strand of CALLVY010000146.1, from coordinate 25,009 downwards.
ACATAATAAAGAGCAATCCGTCCAAACTCATCCCCAAAGGCCCTGGTATATACTTCGAAGCCCATCCGACACCTACCGCGGCAAAAAGAATCACACTGACTCCAAAAACCAAATCAAAGATGCAAAGGATGATAATAGGAACACCCAAAAGCAAAGCCATAAATACCACTCCAAATTGCAGGTTCAATTCTGCCATCAAGTAGGAGAGTACCAATGCCAATACGGTCAGTATCAAATAACCGAGCGGGTTATTTAATTTCTGAAAAAACAATTGGTTCGAAAACCATTGCCTTACCGATTGGATCGTATTGGGCATAATTTCTATTTGCTTATTTTATATTTTTATAATAAAAATACTGTTTTATAATAAAGTCCAGTTTTGAGTTAAACAAAACCCTTAGACTTATTTTTCAATCTTGTTAAAAGAACAATACCTTAGACATACAAGCCAAAAGTAAAAGTGCAACAGTACTTACTGCCATTACTTCAATGATTTGTTCTTTCTGTGTCAACTTGACCTCTTTAAATTTGTCTTTCTTAATTTCCATCATTTACAGGTTTTGAATTTGTATTAGTTGGTTCGGTTAAAGGATCAGTTGTTGGGGGTGGGGTATTTAGGGAGGAAGATTGTGGTTCTAATTGTTTAGGTTGTGCTTCCACTTGATCACTAGCCAATGCCACTTCTGGCTTTTCTACTTCTCCTTCACCTAATTCTACATAATCAAATTCTTTGAGTTTTACCAGCATGGCCAGCGAAACATAAAAGATGATACTCGTAGGCAATTGTACAATGGCTTCTTGCGGATAATTGGCCAAGGTCAATTGAAAAAACATTACAGTTAAGCCCAAATAAATGGCCTTTATCTTGGGGTTTTTTACCCTCAGGTAATAATAGATGGCCGTTTTTAAAGAAACGAAAAGGAAAATGCAATACAGGATCAATCCAATCCATCCCAGCTCCACGGCAATTCGTACAAATCCACTATCATGCGCAAAGCCAGCAAGGAAGGAATCTGGAGTAAATCTTTTTCCCCAAAGTCCTGAGCTTCCCAATCCTGCACCAAATGGATGTTGATATATAAAAGGTTGAATCAATTTTTGATTTTCAAATCTAACCTTCACCGTATCATCACTTTTGGTAGGATCAAAGGCAGATTGAATTCGATACATCACCGCACTACTTGTCGATTTCATCATTACTCCTGCACCCAATAGAAAAACCATTCCCATCGCTAAAATAACTCTGGAAGACATGGTAAGCATGGTGAATACAATGAGTCCAAATGGCACCAAAACGAAAGGCGTTCTCGATCCGGCATAAGCCATTGATAAGAACATACAACAGCCACCGATAAAGAGCGCCGCTCTTTGCCATTTTTTGAAAGGGCCTGTAAACATGATAAAGCAAAGGGTACCCATATAGGCCATATAAATACCGTAATTGGTTGGATCAGAGAAAAAGGAAAAGATTCTCAATCTCGACCATTGGAAGATCAATTGGAATCGCTCAGGATCGGCGTATAACCAAGCCATCTCTCCTGGAGTAAATCCAAAGAATTCTTGTTTTAAACCATAGGCTGCAGAAAGAAAGGCCAGGCCAATAATCAGTTTGAAAGTGGTGACAATCGTCTTTAAATTGGTGAAGGCGAAACAGGCGATAAAGTAAAATAGAATCAAACCGGCCATACTTCGTACGGTATACATCCAGGCCATTTGAGATCCGGCCCAAGGATTGAGTACTTGTATTAAATTATAAAACACCCAGACCAATATCCAGGCACTAATCGGACTACTCGCAAAACCTGTTCTCCTTTCTTTGACTTGATGAATGAGAATGCCAAAAAAGGAAATAAACAGCAGAATATCGAGGGCGGTCCCAAAGGGAATATTATATTTTCGGAAAAGTTCTACAAAAATAGAAATGACGAGAATTAAGTAGACACTAAATTTTTGGTGGTAAATACAAGCAGCGACTACCGGGAGGCCAAGAATACCTGCCAAAACCACTACGCCATATTTGAAGTCGAGGAGAGACAATACATAGGATAAAGCAATGGCAACCACAGCCAGTATTCCAAAGCCAAGTGGGCTCTGCAATTTCTGGAAAAGCAGTTGGTTAGACAACCAATGCTTAATGGATTGATATGACTTCACTACGATCATTTGTTTTCTCGAAGAAGCGAGTATATAGACTTTAAGGTAAGTTAAAGGCTATCACTTCCATGGTATAGTATGAATACGTCTAAGTTCTATAGTTGTTTTAAAATTGCGAAAGAGCTTTTAAAACAAATCCCTTCTTAAACGACTTTCTTAAATTCCTTTTTTTTCTCATTGAGGTGGTCATTGACAATAGACCAAACCTGATTTATTCGCGAATGCCAGTCATTGCTCTGCGCCACTTCCAATCTTTCCTGCATCTTTTCGGGCGTATTTTCTGCAATGGCTAAATTGATATTATTTAAAAACTCCTCGTGATCTGCCGACAAGTAAATATGCTCTCCAAAACTCTCGATATCCTCTGAAAACTTGGAAGAAATCACGGGGCGGCCAGAAGCCAGGTATTCATTAATTTTTAGCGGATAAATACTTCTAGTTAAGGTATTGCAAATAAATGGAATTATTGCACAATCGAAGCATTTTAAATAAGGCGCCAACTCCGTAATGTTTTTAGGCCCAGGCATGATTACATTCGGCATATTGCGAATTCCTAAGCTGTCTATTTCTGTATTATTGACGGGACCGACTAAGACCAAGGTCTTTTCTGGATTTCTTTCTGCAATGGTTTTGATCAAAGGATAATCCACTCGCAGCGCATCCATATTGCCAATAAATCCTATAATTTTTCCTTTTACCTCCAACAATTCTTTCGGGCGAGCCAAGTCTTGATGCATGGCTTTTTCAAAAATACTGGTTTCTGCTGCATTGTGTACAATGTGGCAGTTTTTGCTGTGAGGAGATTTGAGGCGGTGCAATTCTCTTGAAGTACAAGTGGTCGCATCTGCTTGTTTGATCGCTTCGGTTTCTAATCGAACCCCATGACGGATCGTGTATTCACTCACGGCCATGTCATCTACACATTGGTAGATGCTCATTTTGGCGCCAAATTCTTTAGGTAAAACGGGAACGTAAAAGGGATCGAAGCAATTGAGGTAAACAAATCGCTTAACATCGTATTTTTTGATGATCTCTCGGATAGCATCCAATACAATCTTTTGATTGCGTTGGTACAAGTAATCGTAGATTTTTCCTGGACTAATAAAATTGATGGGATAGGTTAGGGGAGTGGTGATCGAAATGACATTTGGATACACTTCGGTCATTTGTACTTTTCCACTCTGAAGCCCTGACTTCTTTCCTTGATCTTCCGGCCTCTTCAACTCTGAGAAATAATCCTTGTAAGAATAAGGATGATTGATATAAAAAACTCGGTTGTTTAAGGATAATTCCTTAGACATAGCCTCTGAAATAGAAGAATAGGGGCCATTCCATCTAAACAAACTCAAATATATAATATCAAAATTCTTGTCCATGTTCATTGATTATAATCAAGTATCTACAAAATACGAAAACTAAGGTCTATTGGCATTGCCAGATAGCATCAATATTGTTTTTTTTAGCCATTATTTTCCTTGAGAAGCCATAGCATTTGCTGGATTTGTACCCACACTTTGGTTCTTGCTTTCTAGCAACATAAACTCTTTGGTGACCAAAAAGTCAAAAGGGAAAAAGTTGATATTGGTATTGCCCAATCCTGGAAGTCGGTTGAGGATACAATGTGATTTGCGGAAAACAGGCTTCAAATTGGCCTTTTCCACCACTTTTATCAATTTCTTATGCGTCAAATGGTTGAGTCCATGATAAGCCTGTAGCAAATCACTTTCTTCTTCCCCAACAATCGGCATATTGTTTTTCTTGATTAGATTATCCAGCGTTTTTGCAGGTAAATACTGACACCAAGGGATTTTTACCGCATGCGTAACATGCGAAGCATAAGGGCTTTTCCACGGCGGGTAAGTCACAAAGATTTTCCCATTTTTAGCCAAACCTTTTTCCAATTGGATAAAGATTTCCTGAAGAATAGGATAAGCAATGTGTTCCGCTACATCATTCAAAAAGATGTAGTCAAACTTCTCATCTTCCTTCAAATGATCCACCAAGATATTTCTTTGGCTAAAAACAACATTATTTACCTTATGCTTTTCCTTAAGGTGCTCAGCGATCTTAATGTGATGCCGATCAATATCCAAAGCATAAACCTGACAATCCCAATTGGTCGCATACCAAACACTCATTCCGCCCATACCACAGCCGAAATCAAGTACTTTTTTGCCATTGAGGTCAAATCTCTCGCGGATTAAGGCTTTATCAACCTTAAGGTGCGGTGCATTGTCATTTTGAAAGTTGTCTTCGGAGTAAGCTACTCCATCTTCGAATTGTTCCTGGGTCATTACAAGAAAATTTTATAATTCGGAATTAATAGATACTGGTCTACTTTTATTAATCATTCTTTGTGCCATTCTTAATCCATCCCGAATAATTTCGGGAATTCTTAGAAAAGCATTATAAAAACGAACGTCCAAAGTCTTATATAAGATGATTTGGCCGATAATGAATACTATAATCCAAGCCAATAAGGTGCCATAAGCGGCTCCAATGAGGCCAAAACTCTTAATAAAGAAATAATTGAGCGTCAAATTCAACACTGCCATGATTATCGTTAAGCGAAAATTCAGCTTCGGTTTACCCATAGAATCCATGGCCGTACCAAATTGCACCGCAAAAGGGATAAACAAACCAAATAGAATCGTCACTCGTAGTACAGGCACCGATTCTAAAAAGTCTTCCGTTGCCATCCAAACGATAATGTATTCTGCAAAGATAAAGATAACCGCCAAAAAGGGGAGGATAAGCGTTAGAATAGCCGCTACGGACTTCTCGTAAAGGCGTTTAACCGCCGGTTTACCCTCTTCGATCATTTTTCTCGCACTCTGTGGATACACAATAGCGGCGATTGAGAAAGTCGGAACCTCTACAAGGTTGGTGATCTTTATTGCCATATCATAGATTCCAGCCACCTCCGGCGACATCATCGCACTCAACATGAGTTTGTCAATATTTTTATACAACATGGTACTCAAATTGGTACCAAATACAAATCGACCGAAATTCAATAACTTTTTGACCCATCCCCAATCAATCGTTGCACTAAAAGACAAATATTTCTTAGCAAAGACATAAGCCGTAATGCTGCCAAAAAGCGCAGCGAAAATCTGGAAATAAACCAATTTTTCTACACTCAATTCATTGCCCATCAAGAAAAGCACCAATACATAACTAAAGAAACTTCCTTTATTGACAAAATTGCCCCAGAAGATTCCAGAGAAATCCAGATGTGCTTGCTGTGTAAAGTTGAATTGTTGGAAAGGAATGAGTAGGATCGTCGTAATACAGTATATTTTCAGGAAATACCCCAATATCGGTGCATTCAGTATTTGGCCAATCCAATTTCCACAAGTGAAAAGGATGATCACAGAAAATATAGTAAGAATGATATTGTTGAATAGGGAGGCGGTACCAATCTTCGCGGCCTCTTCTCCTTCGTGAGTACTCAGGAACTTTACCAAAGCATTTTGCTGTAAACCAATTCTAGCCACTTCGAAAAATGCAGTGACCGTATTGAACACCACCCAAATTCCAAAAGCTTCCGTGGTCAATCCTCTAGCCAGCAGTGCGATACTTCCAAATCCAAATACAAAGACAGAGCCTTTTTCAAGGATACTGAAAAAGCCAGATTTGAGCCAATAGGATTTATTTGTTTCCGCCAAGGGATTACTTGTTTAGGGTGCTGTGTGATAAAAACGTTGTGCAGTATATTGTCGTTTGCCTTAAAAAGCAAAACTATTTCAAGGTTAAAACATTATTTATTTTGGGAGGTTCTTTGGATCGTCTTGATTCGGGGGAAGAAAAATAGGAGAGGGTTTCGCTGCTATTTCTTTTGCTTTCGTTGCTAAACACAAAAGTACGAATGCTAGAAGAAAAAATTAGAATATTAGGATTTAAATTATCATAAATCTTAATATAAAAATTCAGGGGCTAAATTTAATCAACCCCTGAAATTTTATTAAACTAAGTTTTTCAAATCCAATCGATTAAGCACACCGCCCATAAATTTGTTGCCTAAGCTTTTTAGATAGGCGATCGAATTTCGATCCATCTGTCGAATCTCAGACTCAGAGGCAAAAACAGTAATCACCTTATCGGCATATTCCGTTAATTCTTTCGCATCTGAATATTTATTGAGGCAAGCTGCTTCGAAGAAAATATAATCGTAACTGCTTTCTAGTTTCTTGATAAAGTTTTTAAAATCTTTACCCGCAAAGACTTCAGAAGGGGATTGGTGAGATCCTCGGTTACCGATGATATCTACATTCTCCAGATTGAATTTCGCATTGATGGTACTAGAAACAAACTCGCTGTCGAGGTCATTTTCTCCAATCAATTTCGAATTGTTCAAGAGGTTTTCCGCACGGTCTTTATTAGACATTTCGGTAAGCGTATTATTCTTGAAATTCGTATCAATCAATAAGACTTTTTTGTTTTTCAAAGTGAGTACATGCGCGAGATTGACAATAATAAAGGTCTTGCCTTCTTGTGCCTTCGTACTGGTAAAGAGAAACTTATTGGCTCCCGAAGACTCCACTTGATACCGGAGATTCCTCATAGATTCCTTAAAGTTTTCCAATTTTGGATCCTTACCATTGGTATTGAATAACTGCTTGATATCCAGGTCTTTAGTTTTGATCTTATTGATGCTGGTCAAGAGTTCCACTTCCGTAAATTTCTGGAATTGGTGCGGCGTATTTAGACTCACATCCAGGAAGGTTAAGAAGAAGATCGCCACTACACACATGGTACCACTCACCATTCCTGCAAAAGCAGAAAGGATAACCTGGTGGTCAGGTTCTGGCTTCTCAGGCACCTGTGCGGAAGTAATAATCTTTACAGGATAAGACGAGTTTTCCATCTCGATAGTGATATCACTTTCTTTCGAGGTGAGCTGCAAATATTCTTTTTCCAAAAGCTCCACTTTTTGAGCCAAACCTTGTACATAAGTATCCGAAGAAACCAATCCTAATTTGTTTTTTCTCAAGCGAATCAATTCGGCGTCAATAGACAAAAGACTTTCTTCCGCATCCTTCAATTCCAACTCCTTGTCGATTCTTTGCTCAATCAGTTTGTCTTCCGATTTGTCCAATTCATCTTCATCTGCTGCTGATTCTAATTTGGCCAATCGCTTAATCTGCGTGGCTAGATTTTTTTGATAAAGATCTATGTTCTTGGCCAATTTTTTATCCGAATAATTAGTAGCAGCATATTTTACTCTCAATTTTTCAATTTCCGCTTTCATGTTTTGAACCGCCTGGTTAGCCAATACATTTTCGGTTTTATTACCTTCTGATTTTTGGTCGATATCTTTGATATACCTCGCCAATCGGTTAATGGCAGATTTTAGTCCGGGGATTTTTGCGGAAGTTGTTTCACGCGATTGTTCCAATTGAGTAATTTGAGAAACGATCGCTTGTCTTTGACCTTCCAAATCTACAATCCCATTATTCATCCGATAGCCATCCAATTCTGCGCGGATATTGTCTAGTTCTGCTTTCTTTTTGCCCACCCGCTCTCTAAAGTAACTCACGTTGGAATTGTCATCCTTTTGCTGCAAGTGAGAGTAGTTTCTCAAAAACTCATTGCAATAAGTGTTGACCGCAAAAGCAGAGTACTTAGGGTTTTCTGATTCGAATTCTATTTTAATAAAATCCGTTTCGTTTTTACGTTCGATAGAAAGATGGTATTTCATAAGGTTTTCATGGTCGTAACCATAAGCCTTTGAAAGCTCCGTAAACAGGCGTTCTAATTTTTTATCGCTAATGGTGTTTTTTAACTCCGCAACATTCTTTCGCATCGTTTCCACCAGCAATTTTATATCATCCGGATCGTAAACATTGATGTCGAATTCTTCATTGAAATCCGTTGGCGATCTAAATGGCAATTCTTGATTGACACTATCTCTTGCAAGATCGTGAATCAATAATTGATAAGAAAGCAATTGGAGATTCCTTTGAGATTTCATAAACTCAATAAGGTTTCCAAAACTGATTTCGACGGTAAATTTTTGCAGAAAAGGATTGTCGTCTGCTACATCCATTCCCTTAAAATCAATGATTCCCGTGGAAAGTTGTGCATTAGATTTGTATGTAGGCGGAAGCCGGTCTACAAATAAATAAGTGGCTATTGCCGCAATGATCATTACGGTTAGGATGAGCCATTTTCGTCTTGATAGTATGTTTAATAGATACTGTAAGTCCATAGCGTTTTACTGCTGCGTAAGTTAATAATTAGGCTTTCTTGCCCTGAAATTGGTTAAAACAATGAGGGTAAAAGATTCAGATGTGGAGGACTTAAATACGGTATGGGTGTGAGAGGAATTTATCCCTTCTGTTTTCTCTTTGTAAAATCTTCCACAATTTTAGAACTTTTATTTGATAATAACAAGGTTTGATGACAAACTTTCTTGGTATTATTTTTTTCCTAATATCCTCATTGTCAATACCATTGGATGAAATAGGGTGTCTTTTAGGGGGATTTTAGGGGCAATTTGTGACAGATTTCGGTTTGCAGTAAGATTTGTAGTATATGTTAATAGGCTTTATTCTAAAATGGTTGGATGAGATAAAAACGAAAGATTTTTTTCGCAATCAATGAAGGCCCGCAATCTAATAGCTGGGCTATTAAGGCGAATGAGTGAACGATCCCACTGGGTTGAGTATGACAATACTCAAAGTGAAGGAACCGTGACCACGGAAGGGCAGCAAGCAGAGTGCGGAAAAAAGATAAGTTTTTAGCCATTCAATATCATTTAGAACAAAGTCTAATGTAAACCTGCTTCAAAAAATACTGTAAAAAATGACAAACTTCTTACTCCTAATAAAGCGCCCAAAACGTTTTTTGGGCTTAGATTCGTTGTGAATAGAATCCATCTTTAATTATTGCAAATATTAATCCAAAATGAAATATATAATTCAGGAGCATTCCATTTTAGGTGGAAAACTTCCCAAACACCAGAAAATAAAGGTGATTGGGGCTGGAATCTCCGGATTGATGGCTGGGTTTTATTTGAAAAAGAGGGGCTATGATTTTGAAATAATTGAGCAAAGCCAAAGGACGGGAGGTTTGCTGGGAACCCAACAGCTAAAAGAGGGCTTAGTAGAATCTGGAGCCAATGGTTTTATTTGGTGTCGGGAATTGCAAGAAGTGGCGGATGATCTGGGTTTAAAGCTGATGACACCTGATCAATCGGCTAAAAAGCGCTTTTTAGTTCGAAACAAAAAACTGTATCGCTATCCGCTCAATACCATGGAATCCTTAAATATGACCGCCAAAGCCATTTGGCCGCATCGACAAAAGCTAGAAACAGCCGCTGATTTTGGGGATACTTACTTTGGAAAAGCTTTTACCAATCACTTATTAGGCCCCGGTTTAGCAGGGATTTATGCCGCAAATCCTGAGCAACTTAGTTTTCCTGGAGCTTTATCCAGAATTGCTAAAATTATGAATCAGAGCGATTTATTGCCATTGGCTTTATTTAAAAATAGAAGTGAAAATTCAAAGAATCCAAATGCCGCAAAAGGAAGGGCAGGAACGCATAGCTTTGCAGGGGGAATGGAAGATCTGGTTGCGGCCCTGACCAAACATTTAGAACCTTACCTGAGCTATGAAACCGATGGTTTAGACCTCAAAGCAGCCAAAGAAAACCTCCTGATAACGATTCCAGCCTACCACAGCAAACATTTTTTTAAGGGATCTCTTTTTCAAATGCTGGATCAGGTTCAATATACACCACTGATTAGCAGTACCTTTTTCTTTAAGCGAGAAGACTTAGCTGATTTTCAAAATGGTTTTGGTTGTCTCATTCCTCGTACCGAAGGTTTGGTAACGCTCGGGATTCTTTTCAATTCCTGTATTTTTCCCAATCGCTCCACTTCCGATGATTTGCTCAGTCTGACTTGTATTCTTCGAGATGATTCTCCCAATCTGGATTTGATAGAATCTAGCGATGAGGCGATCGAAGCGTTGATTGTAAAAGAATTGGACCAACTCTTTAAGCTCCGTGGAAAACCAGTCAACCGAGTCCTCAAAAGATGGCCGAAGGCCATTCCGGTCTATTCTCCTGAATTGTACCACAATTGGTTTGAAATGGATCGCCTCCTAAAAGCAGATTATCCCAATCGACACTTGTTTGGAAATTATACGGGTGAAATATCTGTGCGGGCCATTTGTCAGGCTGCTAGTAAAATTGGACTTTAACAAATCCAAAACTAATAACTAGGAGTGTTGAGAAAAATAAAAAGGGGAGGTTTAATTCTGGATAGGAATATTGAACAAGGAATTTTTTGAAGAAAAATCGCGCTTTTATAGGGAGACCAAAGAAGGAATTAAATTAAATCATTGCATTGACCGCCCCAATCGATATTGAATATTTCCTTTTCCATTTTTTCCTGAACACTCCTAACTAATAACCCATTATTTTACAAGCGATTAAAAATAGCAAAGAAGGCTCCTTTCTTTCGCTTGGAAATTTCTAATTCTGTACCGTCCGAAAGTAATACAAGATTGGTCTGTTGATTTCGAATTACCTCCAGATGATAAAGGTTGATAAAATGAGAATGATGGATGCGGAAAAAATTGGGAGAAGCCAGAGCATTTTCAACTTCTTTTAATTTCTTGGAACTGGTGTATTGTTTACCATTAACCAGATATATGGTTGTATAGCTTCCCATCGCTTTAGCATAGATAATCTCTTGAGGCCAAAGACATTTTAAGCCATCTTTGGTACTGATGAGCACATTAGGATAGTTCTTAGTTCTGTTTTCTAGGTTTTGACCGATTGATGCTTTGACAGGCAATTCTTCGAGTTCAAATGTTTTACCGTGTTTTTTTTCAAGAATCATCCGTTTTGATTTTGCTAAGTAAAAAAAGATTATTTCCGTTTTAAAACCCTTTAGCCCTAAATGTCTAAGAAGCATAAAATTGAATACTCAAAATATTGCTAAGCACCTGGATTCAAAAAGACAGAATTGTTTATCTGCCACAGGTCTTTTAAAAACTAAAACAAAGAATTGTTTTAGTTAAACTCTGATTATCAGTGTCTTACGAAGATTTGGTCTTTTCTTAAAGCCATAAAAAAAACAAAGATGGAAGTGTGTTGTTTTGCTTCATAAGAGGGAGATTTTTTAAATAATCGTAGCAAACAATTCATTGGCGGTCGTTTAAGTTTGCAAAAGGTGACTCAAGATTGGATTGCTATGTTTGCAGATTAATAATTAACTTAGGGATTCCATCAAACTACCAAGAGAATAATAAATTCAATATGGAAAATATCGACTATCTCATCATCGGAGCAGGCTCGGCAGGTTGCGTTTTAGCAAATCGCCTGACTGCTGATTCCAGTAATCAAGTAATGCTGCTCGAAGCAGGTGGTCCAGATCGAGATCCATTATTGCATATCCCAGGTGCTTATGCGCAGTTGAACAGAAAACCTTATGATTGGGGATTTTGGACAAAGCCCCAAACCCATATCAATAATCGCAAAATGTATTTGCCTCGAGGCAAAGTTCTAGGAGGTTGTAGCTCCACCAATGCCATGGCCTATGTCAGAGGAAATAAGGCAGATTACGACCATTGGGCTTCTTTGGGAAACAAGGGCTGGGCTTTTTCAGAAATCTTACCCTATTTTATACGTTCTGAAGCCAATGCCCAGGCGTCCCAACTAGATACAGGTTTTCATGGGACGGATGGTCCCTTATATGTTTCCAAGTCTCAAGATTTTAAAACTCCCTTTGCACAAGCATTTGTGGACGCATGTGGTCAACAAGGATTGCCTGCCAATTCAGATTATAATGGCAAGGAACAATCGGGCGCTGGCTTTTTTCAATTCAATATTAAAAATGGAAGAAGGTGGAGTGGAGTAGATGCATTTCTAAAACCAGCTTTAAAGCGACCCAATTTAAAAGCCATCACCCGCGCAAGAGTCAGTAAAATAATCCTTGAAAAAGGTAGAGCTATTGGGGTAGAATACCTCAAAGGAAATGGAAAGCCCAAGCGAATTCTGGTCAATAAAGAAATCATTCTTTCTGCCGGAGCTTTTCAGTCGCCGCAGTTATTGATGTTGTCGGGAATTGGAGATGCGGCGGAATTAAAAGCTCATGGTATCGCTTGTGAACAAGAGTTAAAAGGAGTTGGGAAAAACCTACAAGATCATTTGTTTTGTAGTACAGGAGCGATCGCCAAACAACAATTGGGGCTCAATCATTACCTTAAGCCTTGGGAGCAAGTAAAAACAGTTTTCAATTATCTGCTGAGGAAAAAAGGAGCATTGACCATTGGGCCACTAGAAGCGGTCGCCTTTACAAAGGTGCTAGAAGGTACTGACCCGGTCAATTTGCAATTGCATTTTGCACCGATGCATGTTGGGAAAGGCTATGATTATGATTTGTATGATCCATTCTCTTATCCTCGAACCGATGGTTTTACCATTTTACCAACCTTGCTTCATCCAAAGAGCAGAGGTTATGTAGGCTTAAACTCCGCGAATCCATTGGATGCGCCATTGGTAGAACCCAATTTTTTCCAGGAAAAAGAGGATTTAGAACTTCTAGTCAAAGGAGTGCGTTTGGCGGTAGAAATTTTGCATCAACCCGCTTTCGATCCATATCGAAAAGAAATTTATGCGCCTTTGGGGCCAGATGATGATACCACCATTATCGAGCACATCAAAAAATCGGTGGAAACAGTGTACCATCCGGTAGGTACCTGTAAAATGGGCAATGACGACAAAGCAGTGGTAGATGACCAACTTCGCGTGCATGGAATAAAAGGGCTCCGCGTAGTGGATGCCTCCATCATGCCGACCATTGTCTCAGGCAATACGAATGCGCCAACTTATATGATTGCTGAAAAAGCATCGGATTTGATTTTGGGAAAGACAGCAGAACCAAGTACCTTTGCTCAAGATTTATCAAACACCACAAAATCACCTTTAAGTTAATTGGAAAAACTGATTCAAAAAATACAATCTTATAATAGAATAAGTCCTGAAGATGTTGACTTTGCTCGACAATTCTACCAACAGGTGAATGTAAAGAAAGGAGATTTCCTAGTGGAGGAAGGACAATACGTCAAACACTTTTATTACCTCGAAAAAGGCTGCATCAGTTATTATACCCTAAAAAATGGAAAAGAACAGGTCATGGAGTTCTATACCGAGGATATGTTTTTTACCGATCTGTATTCTTATATCGAAGAGAAACCTTCCAGTACCTTCCTAAGAGCCACCGAAGATGCTCATCTTTATACCGTCTCCAAGGAAAATGTTGAAAAAATTTTTAGTCATTCCCACCAATTAGAACGCTTTGGCAGACTCTCCATGCAAGAGGCCTTTTTAAAGACCTTTCACAAGATGACTTGCCAGACCCAACTTTCCTACGAAGAAATGTATCTCCGTTTACTCGCCAAAAGGCCAGATCTCTTTCAAAGAGTTCCGCAATACCTCATTGCTTCTTACCTTGGATTGACCCCTGTTGGCCTTTCAAAAATCAGAAAGCGCCTTAGTCAAACGGAAAAGCAGCCTTAGGACATACGCTTAATTAAACAAGTTTAATGAAATCCAGCTAAAGTTTAATTTCATTTGTAATCCTATAAACGAAGTCTTTTCTACAGATTTTACTGAACTACTTAACCTTTAGTGGTGAAATCAAGTATACTACTTTAAGAGACTCATTATTCACCTAAACTTCCCTTTAGCATGGCTAAGCAATATGTCGATATGGATACCTTGAAATTTCTACTCAATCAGGTGCACAACCTGAGTGAAGTATTAGAAAAAGAGCGGTACTCCGATCATGATCTTGATTCAATGGATTTATTCCTCAACTCCGTAAAGGATTTTTCTGATCAAGAACTCTTTCCTTATTTCAAAGAAATGGATGAGCAGCCCGCTCATTTTAAAGATGGAAAAGTCATCGTACACCCACAGGTAGGGGTGATGATGAAAAAAGGAGGAGAAATGGGTTTGATTTCTGGTGTCTTTAACTTTGAAGATGGTGGACTCCAATTGCCAGGTATGATGCATACTGCGGCCTCTTTTATCCAAGATGCAGCCAATAATAATTTGCCCGGTTACACGGGGCTTACCATGGGAGCTGCGGAATTGATTGTACATTTTGCCAATGAAGAACTCAAAAAAACTTATGCTTCTCGGATGCTCACGGGCGAATGGGCCGGTACCATGTGTTTGACCGAACCTCAAGCTGGAAGTTCTCTCTCAGACATTACCACTAGTGCGACACCAACCGATGACGGTCATTACCACATCAAAGGGCAAAAAATATTCATCTCGGGGGGAGACCACGAGTATGCGGATAATTTTGTTCACCTGGTTCTTGCTCGAATAGACGGAGCTCCTACCGGAACCAAAGGGATTTCTCTTTTTGTCGTTCCTAAAAAAAGACCGGCTGCGGATGGTAGCCTAAGTCCTAATGATGTAATCACTGCTGGTGATTTTCAGAAGATGGGGCAAAGAGGGTATTGTACCACTCATTTGATGTTTGGCGAAGGGGAAGATTGCCGAGGTTGGTTGGTTGGAAAACCGCACCAAGGATTGCGCTATATGTTTTTGATGATGAATGGCGCGCGAATTGGAGTTGGAAGGGGAGCCGCCGCAGTTGCAACCGCTGCTTATCACGCTTCTTTGGAATATGCACAGGAAAGACCACAAGGTCGACGTCTCAATAACGCAGGTCGCAAAGATGCCAATGCCGGACAATCCTTGATCATCGATCATGCAGATGTACGTAGAATGCTTTTATTACAAAAATCAATTGTAGAAGCTTCCTTGAGCTTGGTCTTACTGGCCTCTAAATATTCTGACTTACTACATACCGCAACGACGGAAGAAGATAAAGAGAAATATAAATTCCTATTAGAACTGATCACTCCAGTGGTAAAAACCTATCCTTCTGATATGGGAGTAGTTGCGATCTCTAATGGATTACAAGTTTTGGGTGGATACGGTTTCTGCTCAGAATACATTCTACAACAGTATTATCGCGATATCCGTATTTTCCCAATCTACGAAGGAACTACCGGCATCCAATCTCAAGATTTGTTAGGGCGTAAAGCAATGATGGAAAATGGGAAAGCAATCAAATTATTAGCAGGAGAAATGATGGAAACCATGCAGGCGGCCATGACTTTCGAAGAACTAAAACCATATGCGGTAAAGTTGGGTGGAAAAATTCAGGAAGTACAAAAAGTATTGGGCTTCTTATCCGAATTTGCCAAGAAAGGCGAATACGAACGCTTTGTTTCTGATGCTAGTTTATTTATGGAATTCTTTAGTACCATTACTGTTGCCTGGCTATGGTTGGATATGGCCACTAATGCCAAACAAAAACTAGTCGCTGGCGATAAGACCTTTAGCACCGAATTTTACGAAAGTAAAATCCATACCATGAAATTTTATTACAAATATGAATTGGTAAAAACAACTGGTTTGGCAGAGGCCTTAATGGACGATGAGGTATTGACCATTGCGACAGATAAGAAGGTTTTCGTTTAAGTAAAACGGACGAAGTAAAGCATCAGAAGAAGTGTCCCGCAGATTAAGCAGATCGACATCGGAGAAATAAGAGGAATGAAGGGAATGACCTTCGCTCTTAAAAAAAAATCTGCGACATCAGCGCAATCTGCGGGGCACAAAAATTTAACTTTCCCCTAAAAGAATAAATATGAATTTCGAATACAGTGAAAAAACAAAATCTTATCTGGAAAAGTTGACTGCGTTTATGGAAGCGCATATCATTCCAGTAGAAAAGGAAGTGACTGCCTTTCACAACAATTCAGAAAATATGTGGAAGGGCTGGCCAGGATTAGAAGATTTAAAAGCCAAAGCAAAGGCCGCTGGATTATGGAATTTATTTTTACCAAAAGTATACGGTGATCTAAGTCCTGGATTGACCAATCTGGAATATGCGCCCTTGGCAGAAATGATGGGGCGAATTCTTTGGTCTTCCGAAGTGTTCAACTGTAGCGCACCGGATACTGGCAACATGGAAGTCTTAGCCAAATACGGCAGCCCTGCTCAACAAGAACGTTGGTTAAAACCACTCCTGAATGGCGAGATTCGTTCTGCCTTTCTTATGACAGAACCACAAGTGGCTTCTTCTGATGCGACCAATATCGAAACATCGATTCGCCTGGATGGCGATGAATATGTCATCAATGGCCGAAAGTGGTGGTCTTCCGGTGCGGTAAACCCTCATTGCAAAGTTTGCATTGTTATGGGAAAAACCGATCCGGATGCGCCTCGACACCAACAGCAAAGTATGATCCTAGTACCCCTGGATACTCCTGGCCTAAAAGTGATCAGACCGCTTTCTGTCTTTGGTTATTTTGATTCGCCGGAGGGGCATGCAGAGGTCTTGCTGGAAAACGTAAGAGTGCCAAAAGAAAATCTGATTTTAGGAGAGGGTAGAGGATTTGAAATTGCACAAGGAAGATTGGGGCCTGGGAGAATTCATCACTGTATGCGTTTGGTCGGAATGGCTCAACGATCGGTGGAATTGATGTCTAAGCGAACTTCCGAGCGAGTGGCTTTTGGTAGAGCAATTAGAGATTTTAGTAGTGTCCGTCAGGAGGTAGCAATGTCTCGATGTGAAGTAGAGCAAAGTCGTTTGCTGACGCTTTCTGCGGCAGATAAGATGGATAAAAAAGGAAATAAAGAGGCGAAAGATTTGATCGCTATGATAAAGATTGTTGCGCCCAATATGGCGCTGAGAGTTATCGACCGAGCGATCCAAATTCACGGTGGAAAAGGAGTAAGTCAAGATACACCTTTGGCACATTATTTTGCGGTAGCCCGGATGCTGCGTTTGGCAGATGGCCCGGATGAAGTTCATCTTTATCAATTGGGTAAAAGTACGATCAAAGCACACAGTAGCTAAAAGAATTTCCAAACAACACTCGTATTCCTAAGCCAAATAATTTACCTAACCAGTTCCAAAAACAAAATGTCTAATACCCGCCAAGTCCGATCTGGAGAAGAACTCAAGGAAGCCAGTATTAAAAAGTTTTTGCTAGAGAATCAACTCATCGAAAAAGAGCAAAGTGAACTATTGGTGAGCCAGTTTGCTACTGGATTTTCCAACCTGACTTATTTGCTGGAAATTGAAAATAAAGAATATGTTTTGCGCAGACCTCCATTTGGCGGCACCAAGCGTGGACATGATATGGGAAGAGAATACAAAGTGCTTTTTAACTTAAAAAAAGCATTCTCAAAAATCCCAGAAGTATATGCCTATACAGAAGAAGAAAGCATCATTGGCGCTCCATTTTATTTGATGGAAAAAATGGAAGGTATCATTTTAAGTGCCAAGGAAGCCAAGAAACGAAATGTTTCTGCGGAGGAATTTCCCATCATTTCGGATACTTGGTTGAATACTTTTGTAGAACTCCACGCAGTCGATTATGCTGCCTGTGGTCTAGGTGATTTGGGGCGACCGGAAGGCTATGTAGAACGCCAGGTCAGGAATTGGGGAAAACAATATTTGAAGGTGGAAATTGATAAGGTTCCGGTGGCTCAGAAAGTGATGGCCTGGATGGAGGAGAACCAACCGAAGGAATATGATTTTAGTCTGATTCACAACGATTACAAATACGATAATATCGCTTTTGCCAATGAAGAATGGAAAGACATTTCCGCTGTTTTGGATTGGGAAATGTGTACACTCGGTGATCCAATGATGGATTTGGGGACTTCCCTTGGCTATTGGACGATGCACTCGGATGGCGAAATGGTTCGCCAGGGCATTCCTTCCCCAACGGTGATGCTTGGAAATCCGGGACGAAGTGAAATCGTAGAAAGTTATGCGCAGAAAAGTGGGCGACCGATTAATAATTTAGTCTTTTATTACGTCTACGGTCTCTTTAAAATTGCAGTGATTGCCCAGCAAATTTATTACCGCTATCACAAAGGTTTGACCACCGATGAGCGCTTTGCAAAATTGAATATGGCGGTTACCTTATTGTGTACAATGGCTTGGCAGGCCATTCAGAAAAAGAGAATTGATCGACTATTCTAACGTTTTTTTTCTGTTCCACAATAATCGATTTCTAGTTTTTGAAAATAATTATCAATGGCAAAAATTTACCTTATTCGACATGCCCAGGCTTCTTTTTTAAAAGCCAATTACGATGAATTGTCCGAACATGGCCAAGCACAATCTGCGGCTCTTGGAGAATATTTGGTAGCGAATGAAGTGCGTTTTGATAAAGTTTACAGCGGTACCTTAGAACGCCAAAAACATACTTGCGAAATTGTTCGTCAATCCTATGCCAAAGCAGACCATTCTTTTCCCGACTCTAATGTTCTTCCTTTTTTGAATGAACATCAAGGGCCACAAGCGCTAAGAAATTATATTCCAAAATTACTTAAAGAAGATCCCGTCATACAAAAACTGTTTATGGGATGGCAAGAAGATCCAAAATTGAAAAGGAAAAATAATTTATTGATTTTTCAATACTTTATGAGAGGCTGGGTCAATGGAAAATATGTATTGGAAGATTCCAATATTGAACCTTGGCAAACATTTAAAGATAGAGTGAAAGCAGGCTGGTTGGACTTGGTGGCTGCGACCGAAAAAGGTGAGTCTGTGGCCGTCTTTTCATCTGGAGGTACTATTTCTGCTATCTTCGCAGAAGTCCTGAATATTCAAAAGGAAGAGACCATTGCAGAGTTAAATTATTCTGTTAGAAATACCTCGATCACCAAATTGATGCTTTCCAAAGAGAACTTGAATGTGCTCAGTTTTAATGAAGTGGCGCATCTGCCTAAGGAAATGATTTCATTCGTTTGATCGTCAAAATTCTAAAATTAGAATCGTATAAATAACTTCCACATGCAAGAAAAATACTTATCCGTAGAAAGCGAACAGTTTAAGGCTTTTATCGCATTGGAAATCGAAGGGCCACTATTGATGTACAATCTGCTCAAATACAAAGACCAAGTAGGAGATAGCGGACAAACAGGAAAGCAGGTTTACCGAGAATACCTCAAGGCAACTACGCCGTTTTTTGAAAAAGCCAATGCGCTGATTGTTTTTAAAGGAAAGCCAGTGTTTACTTTAATTGGCCCGACAGAAAAAGAATATTGGGATGAAATTTTAATTGTCAAATACCACACCAAGGAAGATTTCTTGGGAATGATTACTGCAAAAGGTTACCCTTCCGCTATTCGAGAAAAAGCATTGCTTGATTCGCGATTAATATTTTGCCAATAAACCATCAACCTATTTTAAAAGAACTTCAAGATTAACCTAAAAATGCAAGTAGAAAATAAAGTTGTAATCGTCACAGGAGCAGGATCTGGAATTGGAGCTGCTACGGCGAAATTATTTGGCCAACATGGCGCCAAAGTAATTTGCTCAGATATCAATAAAGGAGCTGCCGCCAAAGTCGCCGAAGAAATTTTAGAAGCTGGTGGTTTTGCCATTGCGAATGAAACCAACGTCGCTAAATTTGATCAGGTAGAAAATATGATTCGCTCGACGGTCGAGGAGTTCGGTCAATTGGATGTCATCGTCAACAATGCTGGAATCGGCCCAAGGGTGATGAATAAGACGCATGAGCATACGCTAAGCGATTGGGATCTAGTGATCAAAGTAAACCAAACGGGTGTTTTCTATTGCATGAAATGGGCCTTGGAACAAATGATGAAACAAGGACATGGCAACATCGTAAATATCGCTTCGTTGGCAGGGTTAAAAGCTTCTGGGAAAAACCTTTCTTATTCGGCCAGTAAGTTTGCGGTAGTAGGAATGACAAAATCTGCGGCTCTGGAATACGCTGGAAATAATATCCGCGTCAATGCCGTTTGCCCAGGTTATACCGAATCTGCTTTACTCGATCAATTACTTTCGGCAAAACCAGAAATGGGTGATTACCTCAAAAAAATGATTCCCATGAGACGCTTTGGAGAACCAGAAGAAATCGCGGAAGCGGTGGTATGGTTGGCTTCCGACAATACCCGATTTATTACGGGACAAACAATTACTCTAGATGGAGGACTTTCTCTATAAAAAAATACAATGGAATATTTAAAATTATTTAAAAAACAAGACTACGTCATCGTGCAAATGATGAGAGGAAAAGCCAATGTACTCAATGGCCCAATGGTCAAAGAAATATTGGATACTTTTCAAACCTTGCAGGAAGACGATAGTGTCCGCGGAGTTATCTTGGCCGGACAAGCCAATTTTTTCTCAGCGGGTTTAGATCTGATCGAATTGTATGATTATGACAAGGAACAGATGAGATCCTTCTTTATCGATTTTGGAACCATGCACATCAAGATGGCTAGGTTTTCAAAACCATTTATCTGTGCCATCACCGGATATGCTCCTGCGGGAGGTTGTGTCATGGCCGTGGCTAGTGATTACCGAGTTATGGCCGACAATCCCAAGTACACCATAGGCTTGAATGAAGTGGCTGTAAATATCCAGATCACCAATAACTTAATCGAAGCCTATTCTTTTTGGCTCGGTAGAGGAAAGGCCGCAGAATTGGTACTCGAAGGAAAACTATTAAATCCGCAAGAAGCTTTTGCTGCAGGTTTGGTTTCTGAATTGGCACCGCTAGAAGAAGTCTTGGGCAGAGCGGAACAAAAGATGCAACACTACCTACAAGCAGATCCCAATATTCTGCGCCTCACCAAATATAAATTGCGCCAAAGTTGGTTGGAAAAAATCAATGATAGCGCAAAAGAAGATTTAGAAATGTCCGAGTCAATCTGGTGGAATCCAGAAATCAGAACAAAGATGAAAATGTTTGTAGATCTATTACTCATGAAAAAAAATGCTAAAAAAGCCTAATTATGAATAAGCAGCAAATCTTAGTAAAACGCCCAGTAGGAATGCCAGATAGTAGTACCTGGGAATTGGTAGAAAAGCCAATCGCTGAACTCGCTGATGGCGAAGTATTGATCCAAAATCATTTTATTTCTCTCGATCCTGCTATGCGTGGATGGATGAATGATGCCAAGTCTTATATTCCTCCCGTAGCTATCGGGGATGTGATGAGAGCGGGCACAATCGGTATGGTCGTTAAAGCAAATAATCATCCTCAATATAAGGTAGGCGATTGTCTGACCGGTTGGGGTGGGGTACAACAATACTCCGTAACGGATGGCCAAAACTATTATAAAGTAGATCCCAATTTAGCACCGATGCCAACCTATATCGGTACACTCGGAATGCCAGGAATGACGGCTTACTTTGGGATAACAGAAGTTGGAAAAATTAAAGAAGGCGATATCGTTTTGGTTTCTGGAGCGGCAGGTGCAGTAGGAAGTGTCGTTGGTCAAATTGCGAAGATCAAAGGCTGCCGGGTAATTGGAATTGCCGGAGGACCGGAGAAGAAAAAATATCTATTGGAAGAATTGGGTTTTGATGGTGCCATCGATTATAAAAACGAAAGTGTAAGAGAAGGAATCAAAAGAGAATGTCCAAAAGGAATAGATGTTTATTTTGACAATGTAGGCGGAGAAATTTTAGATGAAGCTTTGGCACGTCTAAGAATGCATGCGCGCATCGTGATCTGCGGAGCCATTTCTCAATACAATAATAAGGAAGCAATTAGAGGACCTAAAAATTACTTATCTCTCTTAGTCAACCGAGCTACGATGCAAGGAATGGTAGTAATGGATTATGCCAAAAACTACCGCCAGGCAGCCATGGAAATGGGCATGTGGATGGCACAAGGAAAGCTAAAGAGCAAAGAAGATGTCTACGAAGGAATTGAAAACTTTGAAGATACTTATGCACGTTTGTTCAATGGAGATAAAAAAGGAAAATTAGTTTTGAAGGTGTTAGAAGGATAGACTTCGGTCTAAGGTCTGTGATATTCGAATACCACAAACCCAAATTCCTCGGACAATATTTTCCACCTTATAGGTCTAAGTATTTAGATTTTAATTCAATTACTAGAACATTATGAAAGCAATAGTCTGTAAAGCTTTTGGTCCACCTTCAGATTTAGTTTGTGAAGAAATTCCTTCGCCCCAACCGGGCCCCAAGGAAGTATTGGTCACCAACAAAGCCTGTGGTGTAAATTTCCCGGATACCCTAATCATCCAAGGCAAGTATCAGTTTAAACCTGAATTGCCTTTTACCCCTGGAAGTGATATCGCTGGAGTCGTCAAGGCGGTAGGAGAAGGGGTGAAAAATGTAAAGCCAGGGGATGAAGTTTTTGGCTTCGTAATGAATGGTGGTTTTGCAGAAGAAGTGATCGTTCCTTCGAAAGCTTGTTTCCCAAAACCTCCCAATATGGATTTCCCGGTTGCGGCCTCTTTTATGATGGCTTATGGAACTTCTTATCATGCCCTAAAAGATCGAGGGCGGCTAAAGGAAGGGGAAACCCTTTTAGTCTTAGGCGCATCTGGTGGCGTAGGATTGGCAGCTGTCGAGCTAGGGAAATTAATGGGAGCGAGAGTCATCGCTGCCGCTTCCACCGACGAAAAATTAGCCCTCTGTAAAGAATATGGCGCAGATGAAGTCATCAATTATTCTACCGAAGATCTCAAAAATAGAATCAAAGAACTCACCGATAATAAAGGAGCAGATGTAGTCTATGATCCTGTTGGAGGATTGTATTCTGAAGCTGCTTTGCGGGCAACTGCCTGGGAAGGTCGTTTTCTTGTCGTCGGTTTTGCGGCTGGGGATATTCCTAAAATTCCACTCAACCTTGCCTTACTAAAAGGCTGTTCTATCGTCGGTGTTTTTTGGGGAAGTTTTGCCATGAAAACGCCACAGAAAAATTTTCAAAATACCATGGAACTAATGCAGTGGTATGCCGGAGGAAAATTAAAACCGCATATTCATGCCGTTTATCCTTTAGCAGAAGTGCCGAATGCATTGGAAGAAATGATGAACCGAAAAGTACGCGGAAAATTAGTGATTGGCATGGAATAAAAATGCAAGCCTATTTTTCAATAAAATCAATTTAAAAAAGAATAAATGTCAAATAAAGCTCCTTTTATCGATCAGCTGAATCTTCCGGTTATTGCTGCACCCATGTTTCTGATTTCCGGCCCACAGCTAGTGATTGAGTGCTGTAAAAATGGAATAGTTGGGACCTTTCCTGCGCTGAATAATCGTAGCAGTGAAGGATTTGAAGAATGGTTGATTACCATCAAAAAAGCCTTGGCGGATTTTGAAAAAGAGACTGGAAAAAAGGCAGCACCTTTTGGTGTCAACTTGATCGTACATGCAAGTAATCCACGGATGATGGCGGATTTGGAAATTTGTGTAAAGCAGGAAGTGCCTTTGATTATTACTTCCTTGGGAGCGGTTTCGGATGTGATTGATCGCGTACATTCTTATGGCGGATTGGTCTTCCATGATGTGATCAAAAAAAGGCATGCGGAAAAAGCCGCACAGGCAGGAGTCGATGGCCTCATCTTAGTGACTGCCGGAGCGGGTGGACATGCGGGGACGATCAATCCAATTGCATTGGTCGCGGAGATAAAAAGTTTTTTCCATAAAACGATTTTATTGTCTGGATGTTTGAGTACCGGAAGAGATGTGGCTTCTGCTTTGCAGATGGGCGCAGATTTGGCTTATATGGGCACCCGGTTTATCAATACCAAGGAAAGCAAAGCCAGCGAAGATTATCAGCAAATGATCATTGATAGCAATGCGAGTGATGTGGTTTACACTGCGGCGATTTCTGGAGTACACGCCAATTTTTTACGGGCCAGTTTGGAATCGGTTGGAATTACAGAAGAGATGTTGACGCGGAAGGTTAAGGTTAATTTCGGAGAAGAATTGGATGTCGATAAAGCGGAGACTAGTGCCTGGAAAACGTTATGGTCGGCCGGGCAGGGCGTGACGACGATTCACGATGTTTTACCTGTGGAAGAATTGGTCAAACAAATGAAAGCCGAATTCCATAGTGCGATTGAAGAACAAGCGAAAAATTTGGAACGTTACGCTTAATTGGAACCTTGAACTTTGGTAAAATAATTTAGGGCTTGAACAGGTTTTGTTCAAGCCCTAAATTATTTTAGAATCTTGTTTATAATTGTTCTTCAAATGCCGCTACCGCAGCCAGGAATTCCGGTTGAAGTGTTTCCTCAATCACCATTCCATCCTGGAAGTTTTGATGAAAAGAAGGCAGAGAAAATACCACTAAGCTTTTCGCTCCCATCCGCGAAAAAGTGGATTGGGCGGTAGTTAAAACATTAAGTCCACCTCTAGCGCCTGGAGAAGTAGCCATCAAAAGAAGGGGCTTATCCTTCCATACATTTTTGTCGATTCTAGACAACCAATCATACAGGTTTTTAAAAACGGCCGCATAGCTGCCATTGTGTTCTGCCAGAGAAAGAATGATGCCATCTGTTTTTTGCAGTAAGGCATTGAATTCTTGTGCTTTTTCGGGAATTCCATTGGCCGTTTCTTCATCAATTCCATACATCGGTAAGGAGAAGTCATTGAGGTCCAATACATGGAAAGTCGCCAATTTCAATTGCTCCGCAGCACTGATGGCCAATTGCTTATTGATAGATTTTTTACTATTACTTGCTCCAAATGCTAATACCTGTTTCATTTATTATTTAATTTTTACAGTTCCTTGATAGATTGCTACTTCTTCCTTTAGTAAGAATTTTAAGTAAATACTGAACAATAGTTCTAATGAAAAGTTGTATTTCTGGAATTGGCGACAACAGATGGACATTTATTGATTTGCACCAAAATCCTCTATTTGAAATGAACTTCAATAGCCTTTCCGCAAAGAAGCGGATTAATTGGGGCTTTTTTATATACCCGATGACAATATCCTTCAATTAGTTAGTTTATTTTTTGATTGGAACAGCATTTTACTAACTTAGATTGATAGA
>CALLVY010000145.1 GCA_938015925.1 uncultured Saprospiraceae bacterium | reverse complement strand
GGAGACGATGGCAGTGACGACCGTTGGAGAAGTATAAGGCAAGTATTTTGGATTTTGTCCACCACTCACACTTACACCATCAAAAAACCATTGGATTTCGGCCTCATTATCATTGAGCAAATTGCCATTGGAATCCAGGATTCGGCCACCGCCATAAGGAGCACCACAGCTACATTTTGTACATTCCGCCAGGAGTGTGATTGCACAAGAAAGTGGCTGGCCGGCACAAGGAGGAAGTTCGTAAACGGCGGAGCCACAAAGTTCTCCATTATTATATCCCAAAACGGTGTAGATTCCTCCGCTATTGCTACAGATAATTGGATTGGCACTAGTGACATCATCTACGCCAGAAGAAGGAGACCAAAAATAAGTATCTGCTCCAGTAACACTTAACTGCGTACATCCTTCTCTACATTCGGCACTAACACTTACCGTAAGATCGCAAGGCACCGGACATTCATTTTCTGGCGATACCGTTACCGTCATATCATCTATAAAAGGACAACTGGGATCGGTAGAATAAGCATACTGGAAAGTGTAAACTTCTCCATATTCCATTCCGGTAATGATTGGATTTTCGGTCGCTGGATTAATCATATTTACACTTGGCCCTCCGATCTGAGTCCAAAGGACTGGAATGTCAATGGGATTCCCTTCAATGTCGATCGGAGGATTTCCATTTAGCGAGGTATTTAAAAGACAGGTTGTGATATTTGCTCCAGCTTCGATGGCGGGTACTTCTGCTACAAAGACGGTAAAGGTGGTATCATCGGTACAGGTTACTTCATTTCCAAAAGGATCTGTATTGGTAATTGAAATTTCTACCTCGAAATTATAGGTACCATCTACACTTAAGTCAAAATCAAGATTAGAAGTAAGTGGAAATTCCTCTCCATTGCTATAAATAGAGCCAGCAGGTGGGTCGATAAAAGTCAAAGTAGTGCTAACTCCGCCGGTCCCAGCTCCATAAACTAGATTACTCAGTGGCATGTAGTTGGCATTGTCACCACATAATAAAAACACTTCACTCGCATTGACAGATATCGTAGGGAAAGCAGTATAAAAGAAATCAGCAGCGTCGGTACAATTCCCACTAGTAGAAGTTAATCGAACCCATGCAAAAGCTCCAGTGGCAGAAATATCCACAGGAGCTCCGTTGAAGTTGACTGATGTCGCTGCGGAATTGGGGTTAGAAAAAGTAATGTCTACTCCAGGTATATTATTGGCCTCAACAGTCCATTGGTAAGTTACGTTACTCATAAAATTTCCAGATAAATTATCGCTGGTCAAATTCCAGGTATCATCACAAGTAGTAAAAAAAGCACTTGGCCCTACTTCAAATCCATCTTCTTCCTTAATGGTACAAGATACTGATGCTGTCGTAGTTGGACAGTTTCCATTTTCGATGGTATATCCAAAAGTATAATCCCCATCTTCAGAAACAGTCGCACTAGTAGAAGAGGAATTTGGTGAATCAATACTAACTGTAGCACCACTAGGTGCACTTAGAACAGACCAAGAAGGCGTTCCACCACAACCTAAACTGTTTTCCGAAAGATCAATCGTTTTAGTACAAGAAGGACAGGAAGCGACCGTAGGAAAAAGCTGAGTATAATCTTTGGTAAAAGTAAAACTGGTAGAAGTTTCCTGTACACAATTTCCAATGGTATGACTGTAAAAAACGGTGTAGGTACAAGGTGTTGTTCCGCTGCCTTTGGTTACGGTAACGGAAGTTCCTGAGCCACTTATGGAAACACCATCCATAGGTTCAATTTTCCAATTGGTGGTCACATTAGGATCTGGTGCGGAGCCAGTGAGACTGATGCTACTGCCACAGATATTGGGGTTAATAGGATTGATTGTTGGAAGGTTGGAGATTTCTCCTACAGTCATCTCGACGGTTTCACTAGAGACCGTATGATTTTGATCGCCACAAGTAACAAACAAAGTAAAGAAATAAACACCTGGAGGAAATTCACTAAATCCAGGCCCAGGAAGTACGCCAGTAATCAGCGCATTAGGATTGACGATAGTCGTTGGAATTGGGTTTGTACCAGCCACCCAGTTAACTTCCAATGGTTGAGCATAACCAGGGCCTTCGGCACCAAAAAGGGTCATCCCCTGCCCTACACAAAGTGATCTATTCCCACCCGCATTGGCACTACAGGTAGCACCGTTTTGAGCATAGCCCAAGGTGCTCGTTAAAAGAAAAAAGACAAAGAGTTTTACTACTTTCATAACAAAGTTTTTTTATTAAAAAATTTAGGATTAATAAATGAAAAAAAGTCGTTCTCAAAATCAAGGTTTATTTTTTGGACATAGAGATGGCTGATCACTGATCCACCTTAATGAATCGCAATAGAAAAAAAATCAATAAATAGCACGAGCAGTCTATACCAAACGGCGAGCAACTCTCTTAGTCAAAAAATAAAAAAAACGTTAGGTCCTATCCTTGTGGAAAAAAATCTTCGGGTAAGTATTCTTGGACTTAAAAAAAACAATAGTGGTCCTGAGAAGATTTGTAATAGATATGATTTGTAGTTTCTAAATGTACAACATTTTTTTTGTAGTCAAAAATATTTTTACTTTTGGTTTCAAATAAAAAAATAATGCAACAGAACTTGCATGTAGTTTATTTTTTTCTAATATTTATACTTCCTTTCAAAGAATTTCAGAATAAAAAAAATCGGAGTATTAGTAATCAACAGCGATCTGACCAAGTCAGATAATTGAACAAGATTGGTATATTCCTATTTAACCTTCCACCGTATATTTCACCATCTTATTTTTTGTTGTTGATGCTATTCAGTCCTTAAAATTTTAGATTCCTTTTCGAAAATTACTCGTTCGTGATTTTCCTTCTATTGGCATTTCTTGTGCTTATCGGACCAGCTATTGCTATGGCTAAATCCAAAAGAAATTCCGATTCCCTGAATGGCTTTTCCACTAAAGGTGTATCAAGCTTCAGGTTATTTTTTTTATTAATTTTTAACTAAAAACATTTACAATGAAATCATTTTTCTATGCTATTATTTTTCTGTTTGCCCTATTGCCCAACCAGGTGGTAGAAGCGCAAGCCCAACCTCAATTTGCTATTGAAATATTTGGAGGATTAGGAAATGGCAATTGCCCATTCATGTATTGTATCCGCCAAGTGGTCAATGGCCAACTGGTAGAATTAGGCCCGAATACCGCTCAAGTTTGGCCGATCACCTGGACCAGAGAAGATGGAAGTTTCTTTTCCTCTAACATGTGCTTAACGAATGGAAACACCAACAATGGATTGGCCAGTACCCTCGGACAAACACTTAAAGCAACATTCACTTATAATGATGGACAAGGCGGCCCGAATCACCAAGGAGTGATGTTCCTCAATAACAACTGCGGTCTTAGCACGTCCTTCAATGGAAATATTCACTTGGCTTCACCACCTGAGACCGCAGTAGACGGCACCAATGTTCTTGGTTGTTTTCCAACACCTGGCGGTGATTTTACTTGTTCTGCTGCCCCAAATCAAATAGGAACGGTCGCTCCTGTCAAATTCCAGAATCGCAACAATGGTTTAGATGCTATGGATATTTTCATTATTCAGCAGCATGTTATTGGCAATACATTATTCACTACCTCTTATGAATACCTCGCTGCTGATGTAAACGACAATGGGACCATTACCACACTAGATGGTGTTGCTATAAATAACAGACTCCTTGGCATGCCTTTCAATCCAGGCAGTCCGGGTAACTTCAATGCTCCTTCTTGGCGTTTTGTTCCAGCCAATTTTGTATTCCCCAATATCAATCCTTTTTTCAATCCATTTCCTGAATTCATAACGACAAGTTCTCATAGTACAGGTAATGATTTTATCGGAGTGAAAGTAGGTGACTTGAATGGAAATGCCAATCCGATGAATCTCACAGGAGGAGAACCAAGTGCATCCCTTTCGCGAAGTCAAGCCTACTTTCAAGATGGTATTAGCCTTAGTCTAGAGAATCAATCTATGAAGGCAGGAGAACTATTAGAGATTCCTATTCGTGTAAATGGTTTCAATGAAAAACTAGCCTATCAATTGGCTTTGACTTTTGATGAGACAGCCATCGAAATTGTAGATTGGAATGCTGGAGATCTCGAAGATTTTGACAAAGAAAATGCTGCACAATTCCCAGGAAGCTTCCGAGCCTTATGGTATAAAAAATCCAATGCAGAGGCGGTATCAATGGAAGATGGATCTTCTTTATTCAACTTAGTCCTCAAAGCCAAAAAACCGATTGCCAACATCAATCAGTATATCCAATTGAAGGAAGGCGAAGATTTCAACAAAGTCTTTTCTGATGAAAAAACCGAAAACGGAATTCAGATGGAAAGTCGCTCAGCAACACCGAGCATTGCCAATAGCAAATACAGCGAAGGAAGCGTATTCCCAAATCCATTTAGTGATCAATTGGACTTGCTCTACCCTACTGCTTTTACGAATGGAAAAGTAGAGATCATGGATATCAGTGGTCGTTTGGTGGAACAATTAGGGAACTTAGAAAACACCGTAAATCTGGGGCATCTTTCCTCCGGTATTTATTTCGTGCACTTTATTTCTGAAGATGGAAATAGTGTAGAAAAAGTGGTAAAAAAATAAGCAATAATAATCCACAAGGAGCTGCGTTTTTTTCAGCGTGGCTCCTTTTTTTATAATTTGATTACGATTTAGATACGAAAGAACAATCAGCAAAAATAGTACTTTCTCTAATCTCTTATTTTACTAAATAAATCTGAGAACAATTCTCTTCAGGCAATTGCAAAGAACAATTATTTTCTGCCAGTTTCAAGTTTTGTAAAATCCTATTTTTAGTTTCTAATAAAATTTGAATCTCTTCGTCAATGGAAATAATTTTGGTCTTTACTTTTTCATAAAAGAAAGAACAAGTGGCTGTATTTTCATCGACCGAAACTAAAAGTTTCGCAATTTCATTGAGGGTAAAGCCAAAGCTTTTGGCTTGCTTAATCAAGAGTAAACGCTGGAGGGTTTCTCTGGTATAGTTTTTATAATTATTAAACGGTGTGTCCGAAACTTCTACTTTAATCAATTCTTTCTTTTCATAAAAACGAATGGTATCTCTGGAAAGTCCGCTTAGTTTACTGATTTGGCCGATTAGCATAAGAAATGGATTTGATTTTTTTAAGATGTTAAAATTAAGAATTCTCTTGACTGTTGCCTATAGTCCATGGTTTATATTTGTGAAAAACAATTCAAACAACACCATGAAAAAAATGCTAAAAACCCTATTCTTTCTCTCTGGTTGGCTTTTATTAGCGCTTTTCCTTTTGTCGGCTTATCTTTTCAAGCCCTTATCCAATACTCCTATCCCTTGGGAGAATCATTGGCAAGGATTCCATGGGTTGATAGAATGCAGTCTAAGTGATTCGGAACTTTCAGAACGGAAAGAACTTTTAAAAAGACAAGTTTTTTCCAAACTAGATCATAAATTAGCTACAGAAAATGGCTTTATCTATTATTTCGATGATGATCCAGATTTGCTAAATTGGGTATGGGAGTTGATAGAGCAAGAAAAAGCATGTTGCCCTTTTTTTAAATTTGATCTTTCTATTTTGCCTTTTAAACAAGGTTTTGCTTTGCAAATTTCCGGGGCGCCAGCAGCTTTTGAGTTGTTAAAGGATTTTGAGAAAACGGATTTCTAGCAAAATCAATTTCCGTTTTATTAGACGCTGAGAAAACACCGCAATTATTTTCCAAAGATGCTTTTTATTAGGCTTCCATCTCCAATTCCTGTCGTTCTTTCTTCGTCAATTTAGCAACAATCAAGTCATAAGAAATATCCAACCATTCGTAAAGAAGTTCATCAGAAATACTATCATCCATCACGACATTACTCCAATGCTTTTTACTAAAATAGGAAGGCTCTTGCATGGCCGGATACTCCGCACGTAATTGCTCTATGGTTTCCGGGACGCACTTGATACTAAAACCATCAAAGGTGTCAATATCTGTGGCGGTAAACATTTTTCCTTTTACCTTAAAAGCCAGGACATGGGGTAACTTAGAAAAAGGAATCGATTCAGTGGCTCCTTTTTTGGATAAGCAATAATCGCGGTACTCTTCGATGTTCATTTTTTTGATCGAATTAGTTTGATGGAATTAGTTAAATTTAATCTTGAAATTTACTGGGCGCTGGACGTTCTACTTCACAAGAAGCAAGCAAAGACAAGACAAGCCCTTCAATTTCTTTTTGACAGTTTTCGTCATTTACCTTTCCGTCAGTCCCCATTTTTCCTTTCGCTCCTTTGATCAATAACCTCGACGCATCTGGAAGCATTGCTTCAATAGATTTCAAAATCAATTCCAATGATTCAAAGGCTTTTTCGCCGGTGGCAGCGGCAATGATCATTGCAACTGGCTTCGCAGAAAAGACGACAGAACCCACCGTCCATTCAATCGCATTCTTCAAACTTCCTGGCAAGCTAAAAACATATTCCGGACTGCAAAACAAGACGCCATCAGCATTCGCTATTTGTGTTCGAAAATCTTTGACCGAAGCTGGTAGGTCTTCGTCTTTTATTCTCGGATTAAAGTGCGGCAGAGTTTCAATTCCTGCAAAAACACTTAAGTCAATTTGTTCTTTATAATGTTCTTGAATGTATCGGAGTAATTTATGAGAAGTAGATTCTGGCGAGAGTGTTCCTGAGATTCCTACAATTTTCTTAGGCATGTTTTCATTTTTGATTCTTTGATTTTTCCCGTGTTAGCATCCATCAAAGAAGGGTCTTTTATAATTGTGCTCTATTTTTTTTTTAGTATGTAGTGATCAATTCGTTGATCAACAAACTCAATTCCTTAGACCGAGTCAAGGTCATCACATGAGAACCATCGGAAATCAAGTAATCGTATTTGACATTTTTTATTGGAATCGTATGGTCATTGTCTCCATGAATATGAACGATCCCCGAGCCATAGCTTTCTCTGTTCCAGTTGATAATCATATTGATGGTTCTGTGCATAAACTTAGGATCTTTGTCTTTGAGCATCTGCACAAATATTTCTTTTTCTTTATTGCGATCTGGCTCAACCAAAGGTTGCAAAAACAAAGCGCCTTGCTTCGACATGTTACCTGGAACCAATTTGTACAGAGGAAAATATTTTTGTAAGCGATAGCGCCCTGGTAATTCTTTTTTTGACTTCGCACTACCAATAAGAATAACCAAGTCCGGATCCAAAAAATCATTCATCTCCGTAGCCAACATCCCTCCCAAAGAAGCACCAATGAGAATAAATCGCTCCGTGGAATCTATCTGCGCAGATAGTTGGCGCGCATAATCCGGGAGACTACTATTCTTGACCGGCAATTCAAAATGAATGTGCTTGATCTTATATTCAGGATTCAATTCTAATTTAGAAAACAATCGATAATCCGCTCCTTGACCAGGAATCAGATAAATGGTAGGTTTAGTTCGGTTCTCACCATGGCTTGATGTCGAACTTTCTTGTGCAGTCGTTTTCTTAGGATTCATAGCAGAAACAATCAACAATAAATAAAGGAAAGATACAATTCTTTTGTTATTGAAACTATACCTTTTTGTGCTCTTAACAAATAAAACAAATGACTTGGCTTGAGAAAAGATTTTCATCCAATAAAAATAAGCCTTCTATCTCATTAAAAAATCCTATTACTTACCAAAAACGAATATTAAAAAAGCTTAACTCAATACCTCTTAATTTGACCGACCAAAAGAAAACGATGCTGCCGCGTCCAATCACGATTTTTCGTCCCTAAAATCAGGATT
>CALLVY010000144.1 GCA_938015925.1 uncultured Saprospiraceae bacterium | reverse complement strand
TATTTCCGTCAAAAGACTAAAAGAACACCGCAAGCGCTTTATGAAAGATAAGACTACAGCCGCATTATTGGCTCTTTTTTTGGGCTACCTTGGAGTACACCGTTTTTACCTGCGTCAAAATGGCCTGGGGATCTTTTATATATTTTCAAATATCTTTTTGGGTTTAGGCTTCTTTTTAGGAGTTATCGATTTTTTCCGCTTCCTTTTCATGGAAGAAGAGGAGTTTGACTTCAAATACAACCGTAAGTTTAGAGAAAGGCAAGAAAGACAAGGAACAAGGAGAAGAGTCTATGATACCGATTTTGACCGGAACAAAAAGTATCGCCGAACCTTCAAAGAAACCATTATTAAGCGAGAAGAATATTTTGAAGAGAAAGAAGAAGAGTATTTTGAGGAAGAAATCGTAAAACCACCAAGACCTGAAAAAAAGGTAAAATCTAATCCTTTCACCAGTAGTGGTATAGAGAAATATCGAAATTTTGATTATTATGGGGCTATAAATGATTTTGTAAAGGCCTTGGAGTCAGATGGAGAGAGTGTGCCACTACATTTCAACTTAGCTTGTGCTTATTCTTTGACCGAACAAGGAGACCAAGCTTTTTTTCACCTCAATAAAGCCGTAGAACATGGTTTTAAAGATTTTGAAAAAATTCGTAGCCACGATGCATTAGCGTATATTCGCGTAAGTTCAGACTTTGAAGCATTTGCTAAAAACGGTTATCGAATCCTCAAACCCCACGAAAAAGAGAAAGAAGGCCTCGTCACTGCCAATCCAGACTTGCTGGAACAATTGCGACAATTGGGAGAATTGAGGGAAAGAGAACTACTGACGGAAGAGGAGTTTATTGCAGAGAAAAAGAAACTTTTGAGATAAAAAATAAATAAATAAAAAAGATCCATGCGGCGGAAATGCAAATTTTTGCCACATTTCTTACCTTAAGTATCATGAAAAACATAAATCCAGGAACGATCATTTTTTTCTTTATCGCTGCATCCATTATTGTACCGATGACTAAGGGCATTGGTATCGTTCCCATTCTGATTATTTTCTTTGTGATGCGAAGTATCTTTGCCAATAATCAGAACAGAGGCGATGGAGGAGGTGGAGGAAGGAATGACAGAAGAGACCGTCGATATCAGCAGAGAGACAGAAGCCGCGACTATCGTCGCCGCGAACCGGTACAACAACCAAGTAGAAGACAAGCGCCACCTAAGAAAGCAAGTCGACCAGCCATTTCCAAAAAGAATCCTTTTAAGAAATCTGGTGTTGAAAAATTTAAAGACTACGATTACGAAGGAGCTATTGAAGATTTCCAAAAAGCCTTGCAGGTAGATTCGAGGGATAAAGCGGTACACTTTAATTTGGCTTGTGCCTATTCTTTGATGGAAGAAAAAGAAAAATCTTTCCACCATTTGGCGAAAGCCGTAGAATATGGTTTGGTCGATTTTGAAAAAATAAAAACCCATGATGCTCTAGCATATATTCGAATCCAAGATGATTTCGAAATTTTTGTCAAATCTGGTTACCATTGGCCTTTAAAGCAAAGTGCCGCAGATCAAGGAAGCAAGGAAGAGTTGATCACCAACAAACCAGATTTATTAGAGCAACTAAAACAATTGGGAGAATTGCGAGATAAAGGTTTGTTGACGCAAGATGAATTTTTGGCGCAAAAGCAAAAACTAATGCGTTAAAGCGTTAAGGCTAAAAGAACGATTTTTTAAAATTCCGTCAAGAGGATTGTTATTAAAGAGAATATTGGCATTAAGCTTGAATTAGATGATAGGCTTATTGTTAATTTTTGACGGAAAAGTCAAAGAAGCAAAGAATAGATATTTTCCCCATATCAAGAAAATTACACCACAAATGATTGCTGCCAATCTACTTTCACACGAGTTTGTTCCTCTTCGTACTTCTGATACCGGAAATGATGCTTTGAGCATTATGGCGGACTTTTATGTCAAACACTTGCCTATTGTCAATAATAAGCAAATGTTGGGTTTGATTTCAGAAGATGATATCCTACAAAACGATATAGAAGAAGCAGTCGGATCCTATCCTCTATCGCTTACCAAACCCTATGTCAATGAACGCGACCACCTTTACGATGTATTGCGGGTGCTCAGCGAATATAGCCTGACGGTCATCCCGGTGATCGACTCAGAAAACAATTACATGGGTTTGATTACGCAAGGAGATCTATTGCGTTTCTTTGCTCAAATTGGTTCCTTTACAGAGCCGGGAAGTATCATTGTTTTCGAAATGAGCAAGCAAGATTATTCTTTGGCAGAAATCTCTAGAATTGTAGAAGGAGAAAACGCAGCCATTCTGAGTAGTTTTATCACTTCTTCCCTGGATTCCACCAAAATTGATGTGACCATTAAGATCAACCGTCAGGAATTACAAACGATTCTGGCTACTTTCGAACGTTTTAACTATACCATTAAAGCTTCTTTCCAGGAGATCGAATATTTCGATGGTTTAAAAGATCGCTTCGATTCTTTAATGTCTTACCTAAATGTCTAAAGTGTTTTAATACAATTTTGTCGTTCTAAAATATAAAACGTTTTTTGATTGATTCACACACGGGATTTGTCAAAGAACTATTAAAATAGGCGGTGTCATCAAGGCATCGCCTATTTTAATGTCCAAATAATCCGTAATTTGCAAACTTATCAAATCTGACAAAATGCGGAGGTTTCTTTGGATTGTCTTTTTCCTTTTTCCTTTTTTTTTGGTGGCCCAAAACGATTTTATCGTAGTGGACAGTATTGTCTTCAATGGCAATAAACGAACAAAAGAAGCCACCATTCGCAGGGAAATGAATGTGAGCGAAGGCGATACGATCGCATTGAAGGAATTGACGAATAAGCTGGAAGAAAATCAGGCGCTCATTCTGAATACCACTTTATTTACCTTGGTAAAATTGAATGTAGGGGAATGGAAAGATGACAACCACATCACGATTACAGTAGACCTGCAAGAGCAATGGTATATCTATCCTTTGCCTATTTTCGAACTAGCAGATCGTAATTTCAACGTTTGGTGGACCGAACAAAATAAATCTCTTAAGCGAGTCAATTTAGGTTTACGGCTTACGCATTATAATTTTACTGGACGTAGAGACAAATTAAAATTAACCACCCAATTTGGCTATACCCAAAAATACGAGCTCGATTATTCCCTGCCCTATTTCAATAAAAAACAGACCTTAGGATTCAACACCAATCTTTTTTATGCCACACAAAAAGAAATCAATTATATCACCGACGCTAACAAATTTCTATTCTTTGGCAATGATCAGGTGCAGCTGAGGAATGCCCGCTTGAAATTTGGACTCGCCTATCGACCAAAATTATTTGTGTACCACAGCTTAAGCCTCGAATACCACGACAATCAGGCCAGCGACTCGATTGCTCTTTTGAATCCCGACTTCTTTCTCAATCAAGCGAGCCAACAAAGATTTATTGCCATGCGGTATTCCTTTACCATTGATCGCAGAGATTTGCGCGATTATCCCAAGAAAGGATTTTATTTATTATCGACCCTTTCCAAAGACGGTTTTGGCATTTTCAAAGGCATCGATGGCATGACACTCAATACCACCTTTGCTAAATATTTTACTTTTGGTACTCAAAAAAAATGGAGCACCGAACTCATCTGGAAAGGTCTTTTCTATTTATATAAAAAACAACAACCCTATTATAATAGTCGATCTTTAGGCTCCCGGCCAGATTATTTGCGGGGATACGAACTCTATGTCATTGATGGTACGGATTTTACTTATATAAAGACAAGTCTACGTCGGGAATTGATCAACCGAAATGTCGATTGGGGCAAGGCGAGCCCGATCAAGCAATTTCGGATCATGCCCTTACAAGTTTATTTGACTTTGAATAATGATGTCGGTTATGCCAATGACCCTTTTTACAATACCGGAAATCCACTGACGAATAGATGGCTTTGGGGCGGAGGAATCGGATTGGATATTGTAGCTTATGTAGATAAAGTTGTACAAATCGAGTATAGCTTTAATCATTTGTGGGAAAATGGTTTATTTTTACACTACAAGTTCACATTCTAATGCAAGTAGTCGTTTTTAGCAAAAAATTCAAGGATAAGGATCTAGCAACGATCCAAAGCCTTTTTGATGTTCTTCACGATGAAGGAGTAACGACTTATGTCTATGCGCCATATCTGGAGCAGATCGAAGAAAAAATAACTTTTAAAAGTCAAGTAGGTAAATTCGAAGGCTACATTGATTTCCAAATGAGGAAGATAGACTTTGTGATTACGCTAGGAGGAGATGGAACGATCTTGCATGCTGTAACGGAGGTTCGAGATACGGGGGTGCCGATCATGGGAATAAATTTGGGCCGCTTAGGTTTTTTAGCAAGTATCGAACGCGATTTTATCAAGGAAGCCATTCTTTTGCTCAAACGCGGAATGTATTCTTTCGATGAACGAACTTTGCTGCATTTGGAATCCAATTTCCCACTTTTCGAAGACATGCATTTTGCACTCAATGATCTCACCTTACTCAAGCGAGATACCTCTTCGATGATTACCATTCATGTATACATCAATGGTGCACATCTTGGTTCCTACTGGGCCGATGGAATTATCATCGCGACACCTACAGGCTCGACGGGTTATTCGCTTAGTTGTGGTGGCCCTATTATTTTTCCGAACTCTGGCAATTTTGTCATTACGCCAGTTGCTCCTCATAATCTTAATGTTCGACCTATAGTCATCTCTGACAATTCAGTCATTTCTTTTGAAGTAGAAGGTCGGGCAGAAAACTTTCTATGTACTTTGGATTCTCGTTTTGAAACGATTACTGCGGAAGTACAATTGGCGGTACGGAAGGCGGATTTTAAAACGCGTTTGGTACAATTGCGAGATCGCAGTTTTTTACGAACGATTCGAGATAAATTGACTTGGGGAGTGGATCAGCGCAATTGATTTTTGCTTTGTTTTATAGGAGTATTAAAAAAGGGCTTACCTCCGAGGTAAGTCCTTTTTTAATGCACTCAAATTAATCAACCTCCGCCTCTTACTAATATTTTACCAAGCGTTGCCGCTGGTGGATCATCCCCCCCTTTTAAATATTGGGTAGCATGTACAATTTGGTCAGAAAACTGATCGGACCGAAGTTCTTTTAATGAGAATTTTTTCATGTTAATATTTTTATAAGTTGTTAAAGGAAAAATTTCTATAGCAAAATAAGCAGGACACGAATCAACCTCCGCCTCTTACTTTTATTTTACCAAGCGTTGCCGCTGGTGGATCATCCCCCCCTTTTAAATATTGGGTAGCATGTACAATTTGGTCAGAAAACTGATCGGACCGAAGTTCTTTTAATGAGAATTTTTTCATGTTTTATATTTTTATAAGTTGTTAAAGAAAAAATTTATATAGTAAAATATCTATGATAGTATTCTCCTTACTAAACGATATATATACTTAAATATTCTCTTTTAACATTTCCCTTACTAGGATTTTAATTTGCTCTAGATACCTTACATGCTTTATCATAATTTTTGTAATAAAACATGCATAAAAATTAAAATTAATAAGAGAGGGTGTGCATAAAGACTATGCAGAGAGGAGGATTCATAGTTCAAGAATTTACTCCCTCTAGACCTTATTGGTAATTCTTCTTTGGCTCAAGAAGAGTACAATTGGCGGAACAGAAAGCAGATTTTAAAACGCGTTTGGTACAATTGCGAGATCGTAGTTTTTTACGAACGATTCGAGATAAATTAACTTGGGGAGTGGATCAGCGCAATTGATTTTTGCTTTGATTTTTTGATAGTAACAAGAGAGGGGTTTTCTTTAAGAAAACCCCTCTCTTGTTTTATTTCTCCACGTTTGGCAGAAGGGTGTAATCATAATTCATTCGCATATAATACCGAACCTCGAGAAAAGAATAATTCTGGAGAGGAGGTTCTTCCTTGTACTCGAATCGAAAATAATAAACTAGGGATCGATTCTCTTTGACGAGGGTAGTAAAATCTTCGGCACTAATCTCTATCTGAAAATTATCGCTTGAATTGGATTCTTCAGGATTATAAGTGGCCAAAAGATATGCCGGAGTAGTAGAGCCAGGGATATAGGCTACGAATTGACAAGATTCCAAAAGATCTTTTGCCTTGCCAAAAAGATCAAGACCTATGGATTCGAAATAAATATTGTCAATGGTCAATTCCTGAAAACCAGATTCTTGTCGCTCAAGTGTTTGTTCTGCAAAGGCATCTTCATAGGGATCGAAATTGTCGACAGGAATATAGGTGCTTTTATCTGCTGGTTTGGTAAGATGTGCATAAAGGTTGAATGGAGAGTAAGACTGATAGCTCATGGAATCCGTTTTATTGGATCTGATTGGAAGGTCTTCCTTAGTACAAGAGGAGGTAAA
This sequence comes from uncultured Saprospiraceae bacterium, assembly GCA_938015925.1. Taxonomy (GTDB): domain Bacteria; phylum Bacteroidota; class Bacteroidia; order Chitinophagales; family Saprospiraceae; genus CALLVY01. The sequence continues at coordinate 5,118 of CALLVY010000144.1, read as the reverse complement.
AAGAAGCATAGCGATTAGGCTAAAAAAGGACAGAGACTTTTTCATAATTTTATTTTTTGTGTTTTATAAAATGTTTTCAAGTATTCATTTAGAATTTCAAAGGAGTCCATCGAAGAGAAACTTGAAAATCGGTGTTCTTATTTATTTGCGGATCAACATTCCAAAAGTCATCATCTGTAAGGTCTCTAAAATTTAAATTAGCGCTGAAGTTGAGGTATAAGTTCTTCTTTATAAAAACATCGAATCCCAGGAGGAGTCCTAAGTCTGTTTTTTTAAGTCCAGCTTGTCTGGCAGGAATCACCCAGCCGTCAGGAGGGACACCATTGTTTGTAATACTTCCACCAGAGGTTTTATCCAATACAAATAATACAGTAGGACGAAGGCCTAGATGAAACCGGAAAGCACGAAAAAATGGATTAGAAGTATTGGATCGATAAGAAATAGATAATGGTGTTTCATAAATAACCAACCTAGATAGGGCCTGTTTATGGGTCCAGTCATCAATACTTCCTTCTAGAGTGGGATTAGTTTCTAAATGTTTAATGTCTCTAGTCTTGCCAAAAGCCATGCGTTGCGTCAAATCTAAATGCACCCGCAAAGTATTGGTCAATCGATAACTTGAAGTAATACCAATCAACGGAGACCAGTGAAATGCTTCCGCACTAAACGACTCAAAAGTATTATAACTTATACCCGCCAGAAGTCCCAAGGAAAACCGTTTGATCTTAGTAGATCTAATCGGATCGAGATAATATGCTCCAGAAGAAAGTTCCAGAGAATCATGCTCCGCAATAGCATTTTCGTAAGGATTAAAATCTTCTATTGTCAGAAAAGTACTGACATCGTCTGGTTTGGTGAGATGACTAGTGGCGTCCTGCAAAGAGGAGCGGTTCTCCAAAAAACCATTTAAAATGAAAGGCTTAAAAGAATCTTCTTTTGCGCTGGAGGAGGAGAAAAAGAAGATAGTCGTGAGACAAAATAACAGCAATGATTTTTTCATAATTTTATTTTTTGAAAACGAATCTGTGGAAGTGAATTTCTGTTGAATCTACTTAAATAAAAGATCAGATATTAAAACGCTTTTGGTACAATTACAAGTCCGCATTTTTTCGCGAACGATACGCGAGAAATTGACTTGGCGAGTGGATCAAAGCAATTGATTTTTGTAGGAATAAGGGGATATCTTGAAGGTATTCCCTCTCTTGTTTCAGAAGCAGAAATTATTATGTGATTTAATTTGAACACCTGCTTACTTCTCAGAATTTAAGAGGATGTTATAATCATAACCTAAATTCATACTATAGCTAATATAAGTAAGGTCGTCTTCTGTAGGAGGAGCACTAAATTCAAATACAAAAGAATAGCTAACTAATGCATATCGGTTTAGTGCATTTTCTTTGGCAAAAGAAGTGAGTTCTTCTGGGCTTATATCTATTGTGAAATTTGCAGAAAGACTACTAGAGTCTTGATCATATTTTGCTAAAAGATATTTTTTTGTATCTGTACTACCTCTATCTGTTGCGACTAAGAGACAAGACTTAATTAATTGATCCGTATTTACCAAACTCGTAAATCTAATTCCAACAGAATTGAATTTTAGATTAGTGATACTGAGTTCTTGAAAACCAGAATCTTGGTGCTTGAGGACAGCGTCAGCGAGAGCATCTTCATAAGGATTAAAGTTTTCTACGACCACAAAACTGCTGATCTGATTGGGTGGAGAAAGACGAGAAGTGATATTATACAGGGCAGAATTATATTCAATGGAAGAAGAACCACTTCTGGACAAATTGAGCTCTTCTTTCTTACAAGAAGAGGTAAAGAAAAGTATAGCAGTGAGGCAAAAAAAGAACAATGAATTTTTCATAATTTTATTTTTTTGAAGTTTGATATTTACCGGTAAAGTAAAACTGTGTGGTAATCAAACTGATTTTATCATCAGGCAAGCCTGTAAATAAAAAATCAAGAGAAAAGCTACCCGGTTTTTCAAAAAGTAAATCCACTAAATTTTGTTCAATAATAGTCATATTAAACCCAAAATCCGCTTGATTTTCTATTGGACCTAAGGATGCTAAGTTCGCAAGAACAGTAGACGGAGTACCATCGTCAGGGATAAATACAACATTAAGATCTTCCAAAAATGTTTCCCAGGTGGTTTCTTGGAAAGGTCTGGGAACCAAGACTAATGCGTTTAAGCGAATTTCTGAAAAATCTACTTTGGAATGAGACTTAGTCTCAAGGCTCGCTTGTATGTCCTCCCACATTTTAAGATGAGCTTCTACTTTTCCCATATCAACAGAAATCGTTTTGGTAGCTGTTTGATAATCAGAACGTAAGTCTTCTTCAGGGTTAATACCATTTTGGCTTGGCGCCCAAACCTCACTTAAAGTTGAAACAGAAGGTACCATAGGTAGGTCTGTTTTACAAGCAGAAACGGAAAGTAAAATAAAGCAAAGCGCCGGAGTGAAATACTTTTTCATAATCTTATTTTTTTGCCTTTAACAAGTGTCGTTTTAGGAAAATTAAAACGTCTTAAAATTCCATCGCAGAGATAGTTGAAAATCCGTATTCTTATTTATTTGCGGATTAATATTCCAAAAGCCTTCATCTGTAAGATCTCTATTATTTACGTTAGCATTGAAATTGAGATATAAGTACTCGGTCATAAAAAAGTCAAGCCCAAGAAGGAAGCCTAAGTCTGCTTTTTTTAATCCAGCATATTTAGGTGGAGCAGTCCAGTTTTCAGGAGGTTTCGAAGAAAGGGTACCAATGGTGATGTCCGTTTGTTTTTCGGATAGTACGGGTACAAATATGCTAGGGCGAAGACCTACATGAAATCGTAATTTCCGAACAAATGGATTAAGCGAATTGGGTCGGTAAGAAATAGAAAGTGGAGTGTCAAAAATAATTAGACTACTAATTGACCGTTCATAAATCCAGTCTATTTCCGTACCGTTTTCCAATGGAATTTTATAAGATTCCATATGCTTACTGTTTCCAGTATTATTAAAAGGTAAACGTAAGGTCAAACCTAAATGCGCCTCCAAAGTATTCGTCAATCGATAACTCGAAGTAAGGCCCAAAACGGAAGGCCAGGGAGCTATACCACTACTAGGTTCAAAAATACTATAACTCGTACCCACTAAACCACCGAAAGAAAACCGCTTGAACTTAGTAGGCCCAATCGGATCAGGATGATAAGCGCTAGGAGAAAGTTCTAGAGAATCAAGCTGCGCAGTAGTATCCGAAATACTCGCAGGCAATTCCAACAAATCCAATAATTCTAAACCTACTGCTAAGCGATTAGTGGCATTTGTAGCGGAAGAAGCAAGCGCCCCATCTGGTGTGTTTTTATCAACCGTTTCTTGGACTGTTGAAGAAGCGACAGGCGGTGTCTTAGGGTCTGCTGTGCCCTTATTAGAATTTACACCGTTTTGATTAGTTTCACTTTTAGGTCTCTCTTGGCTTTTGTTATCCTCTTCTTGACTTGTCGTTTGATCGATGGTCGACCCGGTAGTTTTGCTAGCTACATTTGAAGACTTGGCGTCATTTGAAATCCCTTCAATTTTTCGACTAGTAGACGAAGAAGAAAATGGGTTCATTGTTTTTTGAGCACCTCCTACATTTAAAGTAGTCTTATCCCTTTCTTGTACTATTTTATTTTTAGCGTTTTCAATATTTGATGATCCTTCAATAGAGGAAATTGATTTTTGAGTTTTTTGTTTTTCGGAAGAAAGCGGATCAGTGACGGAAGTATTATTTATGTTCTGCTCCGTCGCGCTCGTAGTGCCAGGAAGCAATCCCAATTCCGTTATGTCGCCAGTCGCTTCCTTTTCTTGGCTTAAATCTTTTTCCAGGTCAATGGTGTTTTCCTCTTTTTGTTTTTCTAAAATAGTAGTTGATTCTATCGACGCCTCCGTGTTTGATTCTACAGCACTAGAAGAAGGGTTTGTTTCACTAAAAAAAGAAGTCCCCAACCACAGTGCCGTACTGATGGTAATAATAGAACCTATAGAAATAATTGACTTCAAAAATATAGAAGTACTAGGTGGCGGCAACAGATCGCTACTCCCCAAACCCTGTTCCGGATCAGGTTGTGCGGTCTGTTTCGCCAACTTAGCTTTCATAGCTTTCCAGTCGCCAGGGTCAAACGGAGCCTCGTATTGGCTCACCTTTTTCCGCATTTCCTGCTCTTGCTTATTGGTAGAGTCTAGACTCATATTTTATACATTTAAATAATGATTGTTAACCAAGTCTCTAAGAATCTTTCGCGCTTGTCCTAAATGCCAACGGGAAGTCCCTTCGCTGATGTTTAAGAGTTCGCCAATTTCTGAATGTTTATAGCCATCCAGTGCAAACAAACTAAAAACGTTTCGAGTAGCCGGGGGCAATTGCTGAACCAATTGAAAAATATCTTCTGTGGCCAAAGTACTCATGACCTCATTTTGCACGACTCCTTCCACAGTGGCATTGAAGTCATTTTTTTGTAGATACTTGGTTTTCTTTCGCACATGATCGATGGAGGTATTGAAAACAATCCGAGCCATCCAGCCTGAAAAAGAACCTCCTTCAGTCGCGCGAAAACTGTTGATAGAATCAAAAATCTTTAGAAAAGCCATATTCAAAACCTCCACAGATTCTTCCCGATTGGAAGTATACCGTAGTGGTATTCCCAGCAATTTACCCGACCATCTCTTGTACAGGTATTCCTGCGCCAGAGCGTCATTCTGAGCACAAGCCAAGCGAAGGGCCTCATCAGAACTATGTTCGGTTAGTTTAATTGCTTCGTTTTTGTACATAAAAAATTTTGAAAGGGTACAGCTCTCTGGATTTTTTGTAAAGGTAAAGTTTTAATTTTTTTACAATCACTTCAATCATCCAGTTATTTAGTACATCGAAGGGACTAAAGAAAACGTGGGGTAGATTAACTTTTATTTTTTTGATAATTTTTTACTCACTTTAAACAGCTTCTTTAGGCAAGACCTATTAAAATCTTTACCCAAGTAAAAAATACCATTGTTTTTCACCTCAAATACATTTAACTTGCAAATAATTCCTGTAGTGCGAATCTTTCTTTTTAACCAAAAAAAGCACTTCCTGGATTTACCCCGACAAGTA
>CALLVY010000143.1 GCA_938015925.1 uncultured Saprospiraceae bacterium | reverse complement strand
AAAAAAGGAAACGTTTATCCAAATAAACAAGCATTCATCAAAAACAATAAACATGTCTAAAACAATAAACCTAGGCGTATACCGCAGATTAGATGATGGCGATTTAGGATTAGATGAAGCGGAATTTTTAAAAATGGGATTAGCGCTTCATCACAAAAGGAAATCGGCCTTGGAAGAGGTCTTTGCAGACCAAGAGGTTTTGCAGGTTTCAGATTGGGGCGAAACAAAGGATGAAAAATCTCATGAATTTGTTCAGCTATTATTGGGAATAGTTGGACCTGCCCTGATCAATTATGCGATTGTTCCTGGATTAAAATTCGTTGGAGAAAAATTGGCGGAAAAATTAATTGATGAATCGGTCTCGGAATCGGTAAAGTGGATTATTTCAAGACTAAGACCCAAGCAAGAAGCCAAAGAGATTTTGGATTTTCAAATACAATTACCCGATGGTACCAGAGTGCTGGTGGATCCACCGGATAGAAATGCTACGATTACCATTCAATTTCAGGAAGGGAAGGTAGAAACCATAAAGTATGATACCCTAAAGAATTAGTCTTTTTGTTAAAAATGGTATCCTTCAAAAGTTCATTATTTCGACCAAGATAAAAACAAAAAAATGAATCCCCTAAGAATCCTAATCATCGGACTACTTCTAATCGGCGCTCTAAAAATAGATGCCCAATCCGAAAACAATAATTCAAAAATCGACCAACTTTTACAAGTACCTGTCGACAAAATGGCGAAATCTTTCTTAGAAGACAGCCTAATGAAATCCATCTCCATCGGCGTCTACTACAAAGGCGAAGATTTTACCAGACACTATGGAGAATTAGATCAAGGTAAAAATAACACACCCACCAATCAAACCATTTATGATATCGGATCGGTCACCAAAACATTCGTCGGTACACTGATGGCAAAAGCAGCATTAGAAGGAAAGCTTTCTTTGGAAGATGACATCAGAAAATACCTGGACGGTGATTATTCCAATTTGGAATACGATCAGCGAGTCATAAAAGTAAAAGACTTAATCACACATACCAGCGGATTGCCCAAGTTTTTGCCCTTAAGTGTAATGGAAGAATTTGAAGAAATGAACGAAACCCTTGCAGATCGAATTTCAAAGAAAACCAGTACTTATACTAAGCAAGATTTTTTGAAGGATTTGAAAAAAATAAAAATTGATACCGTTCCAGGTTTTAAGTACGCCTATTCCAATGCAGGAGCAGAATTAGCCGCTTATATTTTAGAACGCGCATACGGCATTCCATTTGAAAGGTTATTGGAAGAAAAACTTTTTCAAACAGCCAAGATGACTTCTTCCAGTATTCATTTGACCAAGGCGAAAGAAAAAACATATGCCAATGGCTATGGTGATTTTAATAATCCGACGCCCGCTATGGAAACGCCCTTGTGGGGAGGGTCTGGATTTGGAAAATCTACCATGTCGGATTTATTGAACTACATAAAATACCATATCAGCGATGACGCTGTAGCACAAAAATCCCATCAAGTGCTTTTTGATAAAGAAATTATTCGGGGCGATCCTAAAAAGAAAATTGGCTATATGTGGGAGCTCAATACCGATGATGATTTTGGAGCATACATCAGCCATCATGGTGGCGCTTTTGGGGTCCAAAATTGGATGCTCGTATTCCCGGAAGAAGAAATTGGAATATCTGTAGTGACCAATCAAAGCGGAAGACGCACCGCAGGAAAATTGGCGACTGTTTTAAATGGCATACTGTTGGAATTGGCCAATGAAAAATACGCCTCCAACCAAACCGAAACCGAACAGATTACCGCAACCCTCCTAGACTATATTGAAGGCTCCACCAATGGCCAGCCCAAACGCCTTGAAAAAGCATTTCATCCAGATCTCAATTTGTATTACAATTGGAATAGAGCCTTTAGCATCTGGAGCGGAAAAGCCTACATCCAAGATACCGAGGAAGGAAAGCCGACAGGGGAATCAGGAGAAATTCTATCCATCGATTATGTCAATGATATTGCGACTGCAAAAGTTAGAATTTCTCATCCCGAGGTAGAAATTCCGTACATCGATTATTTTATGCTGATGAAAATCAAGGGACACTGGACGATTATACATAAGATGTTTACGAAGGAAATAGATAAATAAAAAAACAACAATAGTTTGAAAGAAACACCCAATATACTAGTGGTTTGCGGTCGCAATAAAAGAAGGAGCAAAACGGCCGAAGCCTTATTTAGAAAAGAAAGAACTTTTCAAATGCAATCCGCCGGATTGAGTCCAAAGAGTCCTAGTCAGATTAGTGAAACCAAGGTCAATTGGTCGGATGCGATTTTGGTGATGGAAGATGGACATAAAGAAAGAGTAGTAAGGACTTTTCGGCATTTGGAATTGCCACCCATTTTTGTGTTGCACATTGAAGATGAATACGATTATATGCAGCCGGAATTGATTGCTATTTTAGAAGAAAGAATTCCAGAAGTTTTGAAATATGAAATGAAGATGGAAGATTGGTAGGAAACAAGTATTCAAAAATTAGTGCATTAAAATTCCCTCAATGAAAATAAAAATATTCCAAATAGATGCCTTTACCGATAAATTATTCGGAGGCAATCCTGCGGCGGTATGTCCATTAGACCATTGGCTGGAAGATAAATTGTTACTACAAATTGCCGCAGAAAACAATCTCGCAGAAACGGCCTTTTTCCTAAAATTACCAGACGATCGGTTTCACCTAAGGTGGTTTACCCCAGAGATCGAAATGGATTTGTGCGGCCATGCTACGCTAGCTTCTGCCTATGTGATCTTTGAAGAATTGGGATACCAGGGAAAGGAAATTAAATTTAAAACCCTCAGCGGAGAACTTCTGGTCAAAAAAAAGGAAGATCAACTAGAAATGGATTTTCCATCCAGACCACCGGTGAAAGCGGAGCTGCCGGAGATCATCCGTCAAAGTTTGAATCTCCAACCCAAAGAAGTTTGGAAGGCGAGAGATTATCTGTTGGTCTACGAGCAAGAAGAAGACATCCGCAAGATCGCACCCAATGTGGCGTTGATGAATCAAATCAATATCGACCCCGGCGGAATCATCGTGACTGCCAAAAGTGAACAAGATTCCATTGATTTTGTCTCCAGATTGTTTACTCCACAAGCGACAGTTTTTGAAGATCCGGTGACTGGTTCGGCGCATTGTACTTTGATTCCCTTTTGGGCGGAGCGGCTGCATAAGACGGAATTTCATGCTTTGCAAATATCGGCGCGGGGAGGGGAGTTGTTTTGTAAATTGGAGGGGGATCGGGTTCGGATTAGTGGGAGGGCGGTGAAGTATTTGGAGGGAGTGATTGAGGTGTGAGTGGAAACTATTTTTTAAAGTCAATTAGATTGGTGAAATGGCAGGGAATGAAATTAAAGTTAGAAAAGATTCTCAAGATCGGGAAAGTGAAAAAGTAAGCCTATTCCTTAAGCAGATTTCGCTTTTTAAATATAAAAGCTAGTATGGCAATCAAAAAAATAATATTTTCACTACTTATCGGTGTTTTGGGAGTGCTGCTATTTCTATACCTTATTAAAGATGCTCCGATTCCTACTGGGTACGGATTTTTATTGCAATTGTTTTTTGGACTAAGTGTCATTACTTTTTTGTTGATTTCCTTGATTCAATTTTTACGCAAAAAAAAGGAGTCCTCTGCTAAAGAATAAGAACAGAAAACTAAAACACCTTCCTAAATATCAAAAATGGGATTTGGATTCAATCTACTTTTTATTTTAGTGCTCTTACCTTTAAGCGGCCTGTTGCTGCTGCTTTGGGGCACCACTCAAAAAAAGGAATTTGCCAAAATGCTTGGACGATTGTGGATCGGTGTTTTTGGCTTGATTTTGTTTTCTACCATCGTACAGTTTTTTCAAACGAAGAAGACCATAGAAAAGAAAGATATTTATGGAGACTATATTGTCGATCGAACCAAGTTTCCTGGGCGGCAAGCAGATTGGCAATATGAAAGTTTTAGATTTACCATAAGCAGAAAAAACGAATTGATTTTCTACAAAACCAATGGATCGATAATTCTAAGTGCAGATACAGCGAAGGTGGAATTTTTAGAGTATTTTAGAAATGATAGAATTAGGGTGCTAAGAGATTCGAGCATGCATCATATTGTCGAAAAAGAACCAAGCCTTTATAGAGAAGTGTGGTCTTTTTATTATGTTTTTAAATCGCCAAAATTTGGGAATGTGTTTTTTAGAAAAGGGAATTGGGAACCGATATAGCTTTTGGAGCATTCAGTAGTTTTTGTTTGTATTTACTCATTAAAAGATGATTTGTAAAATAAAAATCCATCAAATAAGAAACATGAAGAAAAAAAGTATTAGTAGTAACCGGAAGGAAATTCAAAAAAGCATTGAGCATAAATTGAACAATGGAATGGCGAGGACTCAGGTTCTGGAAGAGCTAAGCGCAGCGTATTTCGATCAATCGACCCTTGCAAAAATGATTGCGGCGACAGCCGATAATGAAACTAAAGCAAAGTATAGGACGCTAAATAATATCCTTCTAGGTTTGCTAGTGGTGACGATAATAACAAAGGTTTTGATCGCCATAGATTTATTGATGGTCACTTCTATTTACGCATTGCCCATTATTCTTTTACTCCCCTTGCTTAATATTTACCTTGCGATTGGAGTTTCAAAATACACAGGGTATTTGTATAGAGTGATTTCCCTACTAACTTTCGCAGGGATGCTGCAAATGATGGAAAAACAAGAAGGAGACTCTATGTGGTTGTTGATCGATCTCGGAATAGGCGCAGCAATTTTAGGGCTTTCTTTTTATTTGGGGAATAAAATGTTTCCTTACTATGGATTTTTTGGTCCAAAGAAAGGGGAAGATGGAAATGTGTTACTAGGCTAAGTGCAATTAATTTTTTCAAA
>CALLVY010000142.1 GCA_938015925.1 uncultured Saprospiraceae bacterium | reverse complement strand
ACGGTATTCGCTTTTTTATCAAATAAAGCACAGACCAAAGGGGGGAATAAAAGACAGTAGACAAAATCACTACACAAAAACCACAGCTCGTAAACACTACTAATCTGCAAGGCCAATAAAGTCGCGGCGATCCCGATAATCCAAATGCATTTTTGAATGATTTTTTTCAGTGCGGTACTCTCAATATTGGGTTTTACCAAAGGCCGGTAAACATTCCATCCGGCCATCGAAGAAGCCGACAGAATGGAAGAATCAACAGAAGACATCACCGCCGCCGCCACGGCTCCCAAACCAATCGTCGCCACCCAGGGATTCGTCAAGTATCGAATCACATAAGGAAGGGTCGACGCTGCATCTGGTGGTGGCAACAAACCCATCGCTTCCCAATTGGCTACATCTCCAACAATACCAATCAGAATCGCAGGCACCGCCGCAATCAAACAAACTACTCCTGCCAAAAGAGAAAGACGAACCGCCGTATCTTCATCCTTAGAAGACAACACTCTTTGAAAATAAACTTGCCAGGGAATCCCTCCAAACATCAAAAGCAAAGCATAGTCCCACCAATTCCAATAATAAGAACCCAGGGCTTCCCTGCTGGGCAAGAAGGTCGCCGTAGCGCCTTTTTTAGCGACGTATAAAGCCCAGGTTTCTTCCAGGCCTCCGGTACTCGCCAAAGCAAAAGGAAGGACAAGTGCCAAACCTCCCAGGAGTAAGACCATTTGTATCACATCCGTTATGGCTACCGCCCAAAGGCCACCAATGGCCGTATAAGCAATCGCGATAAAAGCAGAGAGTACGATGGCACTTGGCGTGTCTATACCGAGTACCGTTCCGAAGGTGGTTCCGAGAGCTGTTAGTATCGCAGCAGTCCAAAATATTTCACCACTCAAAGCAGGGATAAAAAGTAAGGCGGCCATTTTAGTTCCAAAACGTTCTTGTAGCGGATCCAACATTGTCCGGTATTTATTCCGTCTCATTTTTCTCGCAAAAAACAAACCGCCAATGATCAAACTCAAAGCATATCCCCAAGGTGCCTGCACCCATACCAAACCCGAGGAAGCCGTATACTCTGCCGTCCCATTGATATAACCACCTCCCACCCAGGTGGCACTCATTGTAAAAACCGCAATTCCCAAAGGGATCGCTCTCCCTGCCAGCATCAAGCCTTCCGCATCCTTGCTTTTATTTTTATTGGCCGCATAGGCTCCTGCATAAAAAATCAAAGCATAGAAAAGCATCATGGTAAAAAAGCTTCCCCAGAGAATATCGTGTTCGGTAAAAACATAGAGGTAGCCGCCGATGGCGCCTAAAAAAGCGAGGAGGAGTAAGCTGGGGAAAAGTGGGTTGGTTTTCTGCATAGGTAACACGTTCTCTTTTGTGAATCGTGGACTTAAAAGTAAAATTAAAAATTTAAGGAATGACTATTTAATAGGGAAAAAACAACCTTGTAGGCGAAATGCTTTCGCCAAATACCCGTTCCCTTTTACTAAACTCAGAAAACCTAGATCTCTGAGGGGGTAAAAAAATCAAAAAAATTCTCTTACTTTACAAAAAAAATAAACAGATGTCTACTAGCTCCTCTCCCACTTCCACCCAACGTTTTTTAGCCTGGAGTGTCCATGCATTTACGGCAAGTGGTTTGCTCAGTGGTTTTATGGCCATTTTGGCGATCAATGAGCACGATTGGAGTGGAGCGATGCTTTGGTTGTTGCTTTGTCTGTTTATTGATGGGATTGATGGGACCTTTGCTCGGCTGTGGAATGTAAAGGAAGTTTTGCCACATGTGGATGGGAAAATGATCGATTATGTGATTGACTTTGCGACCTATGCTATCATTCCGGCTTATTTCTTTTATCAGGCAGAAATGGTTTGGGAGGAATGGCGATTGCCTTGTACTTTTTTGATTTTGATGGTCTCGGCCTTGTATTATGGTTTGGATGGAATGGTGTCGGATGATCTGTATTTTATTGGATTTCCGGTGATGTGGAATATAGCCATTTTGTTTTTGTTCTTTATTTTAGATTTTCCACCTGCTGGAAATGTGGCTTATATTGTAATCCTGGCTATTTTGCATTTTGTTCCCATCAAATTTCCTTATCCTAGTCGGGCGACGAGCTATCGTTGGCTGACGATTGGGGTCACCGTTTTGTTGATTGCCTCCTTGGTTGTCTTGCTATTGCAATATCCCGAGCGCAATGAAATCCTGAGATGGGTCGCTATCTTATCGGCGATTTATTTTGGCTGGATAGGGATTTGGGCGACCTGGATAAAAAAGGATTAACAATAAAATATCCGGCGATTATTGCAAACTAAAAATAATAGGTATTTCTAATTTTACTTTCCTGGCTTTACCATCCATTAAGCCTGGCCGAAATCCTTTGATGGCTACATTTCTCGCCGCAGTCAAAGCCGCCAATTCACAACCTGCCCCTAAGCCCCTCTCTACCCCGAGCGCTTCCATCTCCCCAAATTCGTCAATCACCAAAGTCAACAAAACAATTCCTTCTACCTGTGATTCTCTAGCCTCCATCGGATAATGAAGTCCGCTATAAATCCCAGCCATAAACACTTCATTTCCTCCGTCTCGATACGTTGGTTCTTCATCCAAAACCAAAGCAACAAAAGCAAATCCATCCCAAACTCGATAGGCCAAAAAATCCCCCGTCCATTGCCAGACGAAAGAAGGAGTGATCACTTTTGAAAAATCAGCAGGAAAAGTTTGCTCTTTTATTTGCTCTCCTATCAAACAACTTTGACAAGGACAGTACAACAAAAAAAGTAAGCCATGTAAATATCGACGAAGCATATTCCTTGGAAGTTTTTTTTTTGTAGCATACCTAAAAGGCAACTTGGATAAAAGCGTCTGTCTACTATAGGATGAAGCTAGCTCTCTTTTTGGTGGATGAAATAAAAAAAGAACAAAAAGATACAACGAACTACAAATTGTTACAACAATTCATTAACTTAGCTTGCGACATACTGCCTAAGGAAAACCAAGCTGTAATTTATCCTTAGACATTTAGAGTCCGGTTTAAAACCTCCAATTCTATTTACTTTAGTTTTAAGCCTGGCCTCAACTATTTATGAGAAAACCAAAACAAGGAACCAATGCTCCCTTGGCGAGAAATCCCATTCGTTCGTCTTTTACTTCCCTTTTTACTGGGGCTTCTTTTGGCTTTAAAATTCAGTCTTTCTTTTTCTTTTCTTCCATTCGTTTTAGCTTTTTTATTATTGCTACTTATCCTCCTTACTTTTTCATCGATTGACTTTAAGCAAAGGTGGTTATTTGGAGTTTTATTGCATTTGTTTTTTATGGGCTTTGGATATCACCTGGCTTCTGTACAAACAGAACTACATCAACAAAAACATTTCCAACAGTTCCTTGAAAAAGAAAATCACCTATTGGTTCAGGTCAATGAATTTCCAAATCCAGGAGAAAGAATTCGTCTTACCAGCAAGGTATTGGGAGTCGCCGAAAATTCAAGTTCCATCAAATGGCAAGAAGCCACAGGTAATCTATTGCTCTACCTGGAACCCAATCCAGAAAACCCAGATCTTCAATACGGCGACCAACTCCTCCTACAAACCAAAGTCAACCCAATCCCTGCGCCCAAAAATCCAGAAGCCTTTGACTATCAAAAATACCAACATTTTAAAAACACCCATTATCAATCTTTTGTCAAAGCCGATCAATGGAAAATCGTTGATAAAAATCGGGGGCATCCATTCCTAAGTAAGGCCTTTGCTATTCGCCAACACTTTTTGAGTATCCTGCAAAAACACTTGCCGGGCGAAGCAGAATTTGGGGTCGCTGCGGCGCTTATTTTGGGCAATCGCAGTGCGATCACTGCGGAAGTGCGCGATGCCTACGCCAGTACCGGAGCGACTCATGTCCTGGCCGTATCCGGGCTTCACGTAGGACTTATTTATTTGGGAATCGCCTTTTTGCTAAACCTATTTCGCTTTAGAGGGAAAAATTGGCGGATCCTCAAAACCTTGATTATGATTGCAGTGATTTGGGGTTTTGCTTTTATAACGGGGGCCTCTCCTTCGGTTCTTCGAGCGGCGACCATGTTTAGTTTCATCATCTTTGGTCGCGCTTTAAGTCAGCACACCAACATCTACAATACTCTTGCACTTTCTGCTTTTTTCTTACTCTGCTACGATCCATATTTGATTGCTGATGTTGGTTTTCAATTGTCTTATTTGGCGGTATTGGGGATCGTTAGTTTTCAAGCTTACATTTATCGACTTTGGATCATTGACAATTTGCTTGGAGATTATATTTGGAAAATGATTAGCGTCAGTTTAGCAGCGCAATTGACGACCTTTCCAATTACTCTTTTCTATTTTCATCAATTTCCATTTTACTTTTGGCTTTCGGGAATCATCGTCGTACCTACTGCTTGGTTCATTCTTTCAGGAGGTATTCTCTTATTTTTCCTGGAAAGTGTATTGCCTTTTTTTGCAGGTTTTCTTGGTCAAATTTTATATGGAATCATCTGGCTTATGAATGCTTTGATTCATTTGATCCAGCAACTTCCTGCGGCTCTGATCCAAGGTGTATGGATTGGTTTGGGGGGAATGCTGTTGTTGTATTTGGTTTTGCTTTTTTTGACGGTCGTCTTTTGGCGGGGCAAAAAATATCGGGTACTTGCTGGCATGAGTGCTTTGGCACTGGTTCTTGGAGCAATAGCTTGGCAGAGCTATGAGCGCTTTGAGCAAAAAGAAATTGTCATTTATCAGGTTTCAAAAAACAGTTTGGTCGATGTAGTAGATGGTCGTTCTATCTTAAGTTTTCAATCGACTGGTTTGGATGAAAAATCGGCGAATTATGCCGCTCAAAATCGTCGTTGGAAACAAGGGATGCGGGAGCAGCAAAAAGTAAACTTCGACTCAGATAAACTTCAAGGCAAACATTGGTATTACAAAAAAGGCTTTCTTCAATTTTACGACCAACGATTGGCTTTTTTAAATCAAAGTCAATTGCAAAGCAAGCAACCAACATTGGCACTCGATTACCTATTGCTGCGCGACAATCCCGATATTGATTTTCAACAGATCCAGCAAAAACATCCAGGAGCGACCTGGCTCGCAGATGCTTCGAATGCTCCCTGGACGGTAGCAAGCTGGCAGCAAGAATGTGAACGTCTACAAATTCCATTTATCAACTTAGCAGAAAAAGGAGCACAAATCATCTCTATCAATTCTAAATAAGCCCTCATGAAAAACGACTGGAAAGATTTTTTTTATTTTACAAAAACAGAGAGGAATGGTTTGGTTCTACTTTCCGTCTTGTGTTTGCTTTTGCTTTTTCTGCCTAATTTTTTTTCCTGGATTTCGCCTCCTGCCTCTGCCATAGATTTTTCAAGTTTCGAAAAAGAAGTAAACCTTCTCTTAGTCAATGAAAATAAAAAAACAAAAGTCACAACAGAAAAAACAATCCCCAAAGCCAATAGTCCCATTACTCCTTTCAATCCCAACAATATTTCTAAAGAGGAATTACTCCAATTTGGTTTAACAGAAAAAGCAGCTAGCAATCTCCTCAATTATCGAAATAAAGGAGGACGTTTTTTTAAAAAAGAAGATTTGCAAAAAATCTACGGACTCCATCCCGACACCTACCAAAACCTTGCTCCCTATATCGTTCTCAACAATACACCTCAGCCAAACAAGGAAAAGAAAACCACAAAGGAAAAAAACCTCTTAGTTGACCATCCAATCATTGATCGTCATCCTTTTGATCCCAATACCGCCACCCAAGAAGAATTACTTAGCCTGGGTATCGCACCTAAACCAGTTCGCACTATTTTAAATTTCAGAAGCAAAGGAGGGAGCTTTAGGAAAAAAGAAGACCTCCAAAAAATATTTGGTATCAGCGAAGAAGATTACCAAACGTTGGAACCCTATATTACCATTCAAAATAGTTCTCCTAAAGAAACTCCAACTGCCGCAAAAGCATCTGCCATCCCAGAAGAAACCATCACTTCCCTAGACATCAATCAATCCACTCCAGAAGATTGGCAAAAGATAAAAGGAATCGGCCCTTCCTATGCCAAAAGAATAGTGGCCTGGCGAGAAAAATTGGGTGGCTTTAGTCAGCTCCAACAAGTAGGAGAAACCTACGGGCTTCCAGATTCTGTTTTTCAAAAAATACGTCCACTTCTTCAAACCTCTCCAATACTAAAAACCATCTCCATCAATTCCATCCTAGCAGAAGATTTACAAAAACATCCTTATTTCAACTTCAAACAAGCCAAAGCAGTTAGCAATTATCGCATAAACCATGGTCCTTTTAAAAACTGGAACGACTTACAAAAAGTCAGAGCACTTTCAGCGGAAACCCTGGAAAAGATCAAACCATATATTGACTTTAACTAATCTGTATCGCATCTACAGATATTTTGATTTAGGAATACTTAAAAATTGGATTTTCATGTCCAATTTTTTATCTTTTTTTATATAATATTCTTGGCATTCTTCGCCATTAGCTTGTCACATTTTCTATTACCTCCCCCCTAGATTCTAAGTATTTACCCTTTATCAAACCTAAGTAGTTTCACTTACAACGCTTTATGTATTATACTAACTGACCATATTCGTAAAGTATTGACTTATAAGTTATTATTTCTTATTTTTGTCTTTAATTGCTATTACTCCCCCCTGATAGTTAAACCAATATTACAAAGTAACATACCATGTTTTCAGGAAATTCGAACAGAATTTTCCGCCCCACTACACTT
>CALLVY010000141.1 GCA_938015925.1 uncultured Saprospiraceae bacterium | reverse complement strand
CCAAAACATATCCAAAACCGGACCTCCATCAGTGCAAAAATAGCGGCCCTACTAGGTTATCCTGGAGATAAGCCCTGGACGATCAAGATGGTTTTTTCCTTGCAGTTAGAAACCCAAGACGATCCTGAAATCAAAATTCATTGGCCAGAAATAACGACGATCTTCCAATGGTACCCTCCCGCCCTTGAAGATCAATTGGCCGCAATGGAACAATTGAATCCTATTCTGTATTTCCCCCCTACCACCCCTTACCAAGAAGAGCGATTGACTCTTTTGTTAAACAATCCTATCGCTAAAAAAAACCTGAACCTGTCGCTATTGCTAAAAGCCCTTCAGCTCCGAAATGGAAAAAATGATGGTCGTCATGCATTAATCCAATACCTCAATGAAAATCATCCTAAAGAAGAAAAACTCATCGCTTTTTATCGCAAACGATTGTTTAAAAAAGATTTCCGTGCATTGACGGATTTATACCATGCGCCTAATATTTGGAGTGATCAATTTCTGGAACCGATCATCTCTTGGTTTCAACAAGGCAACTCTGGGGTAATGATTCAGATCATGGACTTAATGGAAGTGCATCGAAAAGACTGGATCAAAAAACTGGGTATTTCCACGATACTTTTCGACCTCATTTCTTATCGCTATGAGGACATTATTCACAAACCACATACGGATCTTTCTGACAGAGAATTATTGGTTTGGAGTTCGGCAGCTCAACTACTGGCCAAAACGGAACACCCAGAAGCTAAAGCCATTTTCACTCCTTTTCTAAACTGCAAATCCAGCATTCACCACAAAGACTTCCGTTTACCTGCTCACTCAATGGAAGTTCCTCCTCCCTTACGCATAGCGGATGTCGCCCTTGAGGGACTTTTGCAATTGAAGCAACAACAACTAGAGGAGCTGTATTTTAGTGCCGGATACCGTCCTCCTTATGACGAAGGAGAAGCCGAAAAGGTAATTAGCCGAATTCGCGATGGGTTGATTTTACTACAATCCAATTAGGTCCAAACAAAAAGTCAGACCACCACAACAATTGGAGAAAAAGTATGGCAGTCTGACTGGTCAGATAAAGGGTAATTATAAAGTTCTATTCCTTGACGCTCGTCCAAAAGGTCGTAGGCTTTTATCATTTTTCGACTATCGCAGTCGGTCTTTTTCTTTTTATCAAAACAACTTGATTGACTAAAGGCTTTTCAAATTCTACTATCTGCGGTAATTGATCTCCTGAGCCCCAATAAATTTCCACCTTCTTCAATTCTTCTACTCCCAAACCAAAATGTATTGGTGTTAATTTGCCACTATACGTTTCTCCACCTAGATTGTGCTTACGGATGATTTTATCATTCACAATCACCTTGGCTCCTATACCATTCACATTACCAGTAAGATTATCTTGTAAATCTATTTTAACCCAATTACTCCCTGCTTGTCCTTCTGGAGCACCGCTATTGAGGTAAACAAATGTTGGTCCTTCTTCAAAAGTAGTTGGCGCTTTGATCACTTTGTTGGGCGGAGGTAGTGCCATGTCTTTCCCCAGAAAATTAACTTTCAGGTTGCGTGCACCTGGGCTATTGGAATTATTACCACCAGAATGAGCCACTACCAAATCTATAAAACCATCATTATTCAAATCGGCAGCTACAGACCCATTGGCACTTTCGTGCATCCTAAATAAATCCTTAACGCTACTGTTCTTGGCCGCCTCAAATCCCATCTCCGCGAAAGCATCCATATCTTGCAAATAAATTTTATCTCGTTTGTGCCAATTGGTGCCTGGAGCAGGTCGACTAGGTGGATTGGCTTGATAATCAAGATGGGCAATATCCAACAACTGATATTCTAAAGTAAGATCTCGAAATTTGAAATCCCCGGGAGAACTTTCATTCACCAGCAATCGTCCGACCCCAGCTGCAAACTCTCCCAAAAAATTATCATTTCCACGCGACAAACTGCCAACCAGATAAACATCCAAATCACTATCATTGTCCAAATCAAAGAAACTAGGATTCCAACTAAATTCCAAACTGGCGATACTGTGCTCAAAATTAAAGCGATCGTAAAGCGGCAAGGCCGCTTTTGCCCAGTTGCTTTTTCGCACAGCATCAGGGGCGATATAGGGAGAATGAATCACATGAGTATTTTTCACCTGATCGATAAATCCACTGTCTGGATCATAGCTTAATAAGGCATGATGCATGACTGCTTTATCGTCGATGTAATTGTGTACGTTCATGGCTACAACACTCAGATCTTCCTCATCGGTGGCCAGAATAGCAGTGTTGCGAAGGAGCAAGGATTGGGCGCCAAAATTGGCCACCATAATGTCTTCACGGCCATCACCATCCAGGTCGCCAGAAGCAACGCCCATCCAGTCACCATTCCAACGTGGATGATTGAATTTGGTCATGATTTTAAAAACCTTGCCTTCTTGATTTTCGTAAACCCGAAGGCGGTTGCCAATATCATTGGCAACGACCAAATCGGGAAAGCCATCCTCATTAAAGTCTACGAATTGGGACACCCAAGAATGATCGGCTTTTTCGCCGATTTGTTGTCCCTTGTACTGTTGTTTAGAGATCGGTATTAAAATGCCATTTTTCTTGTCCCACATGGAACTAGGGAGGTTTTCTTCCTCATGCAATCCGGCCACTTTATAGTCCAATGCCTGCTCTTTAAAAGTAAGGTCTCCGGTCTCTGCCAGTTGGTTGATCCAAAGTTCGTTTGGATGCCCGGCAAAACGATCAATTCCAAAGCCCCAAAAATCGGGATCTATAAAGTTAGAGATGTAAATATCCAGGTCTCCGTCGCGATCTATATCTCCAATGGTAGCGCTCGAAGAGGCCCAATTGGTCAGGTGCATTCCTACTCTTTCAGTGGCATCTTCCCATTCAGGGATACCATCAGAATCTTTATCTCCTTTATTT
>CALLVY010000140.1 GCA_938015925.1 uncultured Saprospiraceae bacterium | reverse complement strand
CCCGAAGCAATCATACAAAACTTACCAATGATCAATCGGTCGCCAATAAAATCAAAATGGTATTTGACATTTTTCTCAAAATTATCCACCGACTCAAAGTCATCATAGTACGTGTAATCGCCTACGATGATGTTCGGGTTTTTAATGACATTTTTAAGGAAGCAAAGTTTGTCGTAATGTTTTAAAGGAAAGCGAGTATTTGGGTCAGGACCATGCATAGCTTAGGTATTGAAAAAGTTTGCGCTATTCGGTATTCAAGAACCGTACACCGAATAGCGCACACCGTAAAAATCAAGTCAAAAACACCCCCTTATCTTCAATCAACTCTCCCATATGACAGCGAATCGTCCGAGCAGGAAATTGTTCCATGATCCGATAATCGTGGGTGGCAAATAAAACGGCGGTATTCCATTCTTCCGCGAGGCTTCGCAGTAGGCGTAAAATATCCGCGGAGGTATCCGGGTCTAGATTCCCCGTGGGTTCGTCTGCGATGATGAGTTGGGGATTATTGAGTAATGCTCGGGCGATGACGACTCGTTGTTGTTCTCCGCCAGATAGCTGATGTGGCATTTTTTCCAAACAACCTGCCATCCCCACTTTCTCCAACACATCTAATATCTTGGCGGCCTTATTTTTGGGATCTTTCCATCCCGTAGCTTTCAATACAAAGTGTAAATTGTCTCCAATCGTGCGATCCATCAAAAGGTTGAAGTCTTGGAAAACGATCCCCAATTTGCGGCGAAGCATTGGAATATTTTTGCGATTGAGTTTTTGCAGGTCAAACTGTGCGACAACTCCTGTACCATGTAACAAAGGCAGCGCCCCATAAATGGTTTTGAGTAAACTCGACTTCCCACTTCCCGTTTTCCCTACGAGGTAGACAAATTCCTTCGCTTGAATGTTGAGATTGACATTCCGCAAAATCAATTGTTGCCCTTGGAATATAGAAGCTTCTTTTAATACAACGACCTTCAAACTCATGTTTGCTAATTGGTTAAAATATCTTTCGCCCCCTAAAATTACAATTTTTAAGGCAAAGCCCAAAGTCGTATCCTCCTGCTTCATCTTGTTACCTGCTCCATCTATTTTAGAGATCAGACAAAAGTGTACAAGGGAGAAATTAACGACAAGCCGTAGGAAAAATCAGGTCGCTTTTTTCTGGTAAGGAATAAATATAGCTGATCCTTCCTGCAAAAAAATTGCAAGTAATAGTGCTCTTTGAATCGACACTTTGTTTTTTCTACTTGCCAAGAATAGGAAAACGGCAATAAATATCAGAGAATCCCCTTTAGAAACTAAAGGATTGCTCCGTGCAAGTTCTTCGAAAAATGACCAAACCATGAAGGAGAGGAGGGTAAAAAAGCGTATTTTTGACTTAACTAAGCCAGAATAAGGGCTAAGTTGGAAGGAAATCGAAAATTAGCACTGCTAAATCAGTATTTCCAAACCGTATTTTCAAAAAATCAAATCCTAAAAGATATGAAAAAGATACACATCGTCGGCATCCTATTGATCGCCGTTTCCATTGGTTTATTGATGTCTCTATCGGGAGAAGTAGCGACTTATGGCAATTTTGATCAAGCGCGTATCTCTGGAGAACGGGTGAAAATTGCGGGGGAATTGATGAAAGATAAAGAAATGAAATACGAACCGGAGGTAGATCCCAACTATTTTAGCTTTTATATCAAAGACACCAATGAGGAAGAAGCCAAAGTTGTACTTTTAGCGGCACGTCCTCAAGATTTTGAATTATCAGAACAAATTGTCTTAACTGGAAAAATGAAAGGAGAGGAATTCATCGCTACAGAAATGCTGATGAAATGTCCTTCCAAATATAAAGACGAAGAAATTTACATCAAAAGTGAGAAAGGAGAAATTTAATTCAAACTCCTCCTATTCTGGGATTTCCCAGATTTGACTTTCAAGCTACCTTACTATTTTAACCACTACACCCTCAACCTCTGAATGGAACCCATACAATATGTAGGGGAGCATTTGCTCCCAGGAAAACTAGGCCATTTCTTTGTCCTCCTTGGCTTTGTCAGCGCCATCTTAGCCGCCGTCGCTTATTATTTTGCGACCAGCCCCAAACAAATAGCCCATCATAAATCATGGAATAATATTGGTCGGGTCTCCTTTCTGACTCACGGATTCAGTGTCTTTGCCGTTATTTTTACCATTTTCTACCTCATGATCAATCAGTATTATGAGTACCAATACGTTTGGGCTCATGTATCGGCCGATCTGCCTTTCAAATATATTGCTTCGGCTTTTTGGGAAGGCCAGGAAGGAAGTTTCCTCCTTTGGATGTTTTGGCATTCCATTCTTGGATTTATCCTGATGAAAACGGCCAAAACCTGGGAAGCTCCGGTATTGGCGACATTGGCCGTTATTCAGGTCTTTATTTTTTCCATGATCCTCGGCTTGTATTTTGATTTTGGAGGAATAGAATACCGTTTTGGTTCTAGTCCTTTGATGCTCCTGCGCGATGTGATGGATGCACCGATTTTTGCCAAAGCAGATTATGTCGACTCCATAAAAGGAACGGGACTTAATCCATTGCTGCAAAATTATTGGATGACCATCCACCCTCCTACTCTCTTTCTAGGATTTGCTTCTACTTCTGTTCCTTTCTGTTTTGCTGTAGCTGGACTATGGACAGGCAGACACAAAGAATGGTTGCAACCGGTATTCCCTTGGGCTTTGTTTTCTGGAGCGATCTTGGGTACTGGAATTTTGATGGGGGGCGCCTGGGCTTATGAAGCTTTGAGTTTTGGTGGTTACTGGGCATGGGATCCAGTGGAAAATATGTCCTTGGTTCCCTGGATCATTCTGATCGCTGGCATCCATTGTAACCTCATCGCTCGGACGACCAAATACTCTATCAAAACAACTTACTTATTTTATCTACTGACTTTTGTCTTTATCGTCTACTCTACCTTTTTGACCCGTAGTGGGGTCCTCGGAGATACTTCCGTTCATGCCTTTACAGAAATGGGACTCGAAAGTCAATTGATTGCCTTCTTAGCTTTTTTCGCAATTGGCTCACTGGCTTTGTTTTTTGTCAAATTGCGCCAAATCCCCGCTCCTGCCGAAGAGGAAGGTGGTAGCTCTAAAGAGTTTTGGATTTTTATCGGATCGCTGGTTTTGATTTTTTCTGCGGTATTAATTTCCGTTTCTACCTCTCTTCCAGTGTACAATAAGATTCGAACAATATTTGATCCCGCCTTTGAAGGTCGGGTCATTACCGACCCAATTACCCACTTTAACAAGTACCAACTTTGGATCGGCGTTTTTGTAGGCATCCTAAGTGGACTGACTCAGTTCCTAAGATTTAAAGAAAACAATTGGTCTAAGAATGTCAAACGATTCTCTAAGCATGTCCTCGGCTCTGCTGCGATCTCCGCAGGATTGACCGTCTTAGCGGCTCAATGGATTGATGCTCGCGCTTGGCAGTATCTCCTTTTATTGTTCTCCGGGATTTTTGCGGTAGTCACCAATCTGGACTATCTGATATTTTTTGTCAAAGGAAATATGAAGCAATCCGCTTCTGCTTTTTCCCATATTGGTTTTGGTTTGATGATCGTTGGAATTTTAGCTTCCGGATTGAATAAAGAATTTATTTCGCATAATTCTTTTGCGCAAAATGGATTGATCGAAGGGTTTACCGAAGAAGATCAGATGAAAAACATTTTGCTCTTTAAGGAGATGCCGATGTTTATGAATGGCTATGAAGTGACTTATACTTCCGATACGATTGTCGGCTTTACCCGAACCTTTAATGTCAATTATAAAAAGAAAGGAGACAATGGCGAAGTTGTCGAAGAATTCGACCTACAACCTAATATTCTATACACCAAAACTTTTGACGACATTGCCTCCACCAATCCATCCACTCGACGGTATTGGTCTAAAGATATCTTTACGCATATCTCTTCCCTACCAAGAGCGGAAGTCGATGCGGACTATGCAAGAGAGATGGACGATAGTTTGAAATATGAGACTTATGAACCCATCTTGGGCGACACCTTTTTTACCACCCGTTATTTTGTCAGCCTGGAAGAAGTAACTCGCAAACCTACTCATCCTGAGTATGAACCAGAGGAAGGAGATTTGGCCGTTGGTTTAAAACTAGCCATCCGAGAGTTAGAAAATGATCAGGTCACCTATGTCAATCCAATGCTGGCTTTGCGAGGAAATATCTTGTATAAATTCCCTGTGGAGATCAATAAATTGAACATTAAGATTCGTTTGCCAGACAAATTACTAGAGCGCGTCTTCTTACCGGAAGACCAGTTGGATTTCCAAAGTTTTACCTTTTCAGAAAACCAGGAAATCAATTATAATGGCAATAAAATTCTCTTCAAAGGCTTTAACCCTCAGCCCAAACATGCGGGATATAAAGCACAAGAAGGAGACATTGCGGTCGGTGCGATCATGGAATTAACAACCAAAGACGGTAAAACCTATCCGGCAGAACCGGTATACCTCATTCGCAACAATCGCAGCTTTGTACTCAAGGATGAAATTGTAGGACTCGGCGCGAACTTCCTTTTTGAAGAGATCAACCCGGAAAACAAAACCGTCAGGATCAGCATTGCCAATGCCAGTGAAGAACAGCAAAGAATGCCCATTGAGATTTCAGAAAGTTTCCGACGTTCGGATTATATCGTATTGCAAGCCATTCTTTTCCCAGGCATCAATTTCTTTTGGTTGGGTACCATTTTGATCATGGTGGGGATGACGATTGGGATGTTTCGTAGAAGAGGGGAAAGACAGTTATAGTTTAGTAAACGAATACAACTTTGCCACTAAAATCCATCATACTCATTGGAGCAGGAAACGTAGCCCATCATTTGGGGCCACAATTCCAAAAATCGGGCTTGGAGATCTTGCAGGTTTTTAGTCGCAAAATCACCAAGGCACGGCGCTTAGCAAAAACGTTAAAGAGCGAAGCGATCAATGACTTGTCCAAGCTTAGTTCCAGTGCAGACCTATATGTTTTGGCGGTACACGACGGAGCCATTCCTTTGGTTGCCCAACAATTGCCCAAGGAGGTTCGGGAAAAGAAACTGGTGGTCCACACCTCCGGCGCCACTCCTTCTACCGTATTCAAATCCATCTGCAAACGCTACGGCATTTTTTATCCATTACAAACTTTCTCTATCAAGCGCAAAGTTGACTTTTCGAGCATTCCGATTTGTACCCATGCCAATCGCAAAAGCGATCGGCAGGCATTGCAAGTATTGGGACAACAATTGAGCAATAGTAGTTTTGAAATTAATGACGCGCAGCGAGCGATCCTTCATGTTGCAGCCGTCTTTGTCAATAATTTTTCCAATCACCTTTTTAGTATTGGAGCAGAGCTCTGTGAAAAAGAACAAATTCCATTTCAATTATTACTCCCTTTAATTTTAGAGACGGCCACTAAAGTACAAAAGCATCCGCCCGCAAAAATGCAAACGGGCCCTGCCCTACGCGGCGACCTCACGACTTTAAACAAACACCTCGACTATCTTCAGCGATACCCCGAATACGAAAAACTCTATCGACAATTATCTAAAAACATCAATCCAAAACTTCCTCTGTAAATGCGCATCATTGGCTACGTAGAACATCCGACCCTTAAGATCACTGTTTTCAAAATGGAGAATAAAATCTCTGTCAAATTTGAAAATACGCTTTATGAACAGACTTATAAATTTCGAGACAGCGAAGCTTTGAGTTCGATTGGCGAGGTACAAAAACTCGTGGATGGGGTATTTATTGATCGGGTCTTGAAAGAATTGGCGGTCATGCATCAAGTGAGTCAAGAGGCTTTGAATCGTTTTTTGCCGGAGGAGGAGGAAGAGGAATTTGAGGAGATTATTT